>JABHYP010000129.1 GCA_018656855.1 Candidatus Latescibacterota bacterium
CAGTGCCCGTTTCTTTTGATGATTTACATGCCACACTCACGTGCCCTTTTTCATATGAGTAGATAACTGCATTGGAAAGCAAATTCGTTAAAAGCATTTTTATATGATCTTCAACTGCCACTACATATACCTGTTCCAAATCCTCATCAAAAATGATCTTTCGTTTTTCAGCTATTGGTAGAACCTGAACCATGCACCATCTGATAATTTCAGCCAGATCTATTTCTTGCCAACAAAGAGTCTCCTTCTTCACTGAGCGTAAGTTACCAAGCTGTAACATTTCTTGTATTTCATGTCCAAGTTTCTTGCTTCTAATGGAAATTCGTTCAAGAACTTCAAAAGCTTTGACGGGAAAAACACCGAAATGTCCTTTAAGGAGTAACTGTATATTGGCGTCAATCGCCGCAAACGGAGATTTTAATTCGTGTGTTATATGAAGAAGATGTCTCATTTTTTCTCGCTGAACCTGTATGAGACGTTTATTGGTTTCGGCAAGCTCATATTCTCTCTCACGTACCATTTTTGATAGATGAGAGGCGAGATACCAGACTATGAACCAAATTCCGAGTGAAGATATAACATTAATATTGGTAACAGTGACATTATTTTCAATTTGACTCCGCAATGTTCTGTCTAAATAAATACCGGCAGAGGGAATTATTCCGTATTTTTCTGCACTTACACATACCACATAGAGAATACATGCGAAAATAGTTATAATAAGGCTTTTTTTGCTTGAAAAATAAATACAGGCTAAGACAATATGAAAAAGGTATGCAAACGGCATAAATGTCTCCAAGCTGCCAGAATAATGGATAACGCCGGTCAGGATTAGCAGATCAACGATTATTTGTACCCAAATATTCTTCATGATATTGTCATAAGTTTCAGCCCTTTTCATCTGCATAATATGCTTCAGATATACTATGTTTGTGATACTCAATATCCCCGCAGTAGCAATAGCCCAAGCAGTTTGAAAGCGGAGACCAAAGAATTGAATAATGTCGGGGAAATATCCGAGTATTCCGAACGAGGTTAATATCAATATCGCAATCCATCGAAAACGACAAAACCATAGAGCATAATTCACCAATATGGGGAAAGGAAGTTGTGTAAACACCCTTTTTCGGGCATCTTTTTTTAACAATTTCATTTCATGTGCAATTGGTAGTTCATAAACACTCATTTTTGGTTCTGCCTTCGATAGCTTTTAATAATTCCATAATTTCAGCAGGTTATTTGATAATCCATTTATACATAATTTATTGTTATATTTTTTGTTTCTTGTCAGTTCAAACCCAACATAAAACTTTTATTCCAGAATTAGTGCGATCAAAAGTTGATTGGAGATCAAATTTTATAAACTGTTTAAGGCCATTTTGAACCTGGGGCCATTCGTCAAGACAATCAATAGCAGAAATACACACTTCCGATATTTTTTCATAAAATTTTTGTGGTGTGCCTAGGGACTGTGGAAGTGTAAATTTCCCTCTCCGCAAGTCACTTCCGAGGCTTTTCCCGCAAACTTTCTCATCACCAACTATGTCAATAAAATCATCGGCAAGTTGATATGCAGTACCGACAAGGTATCCTGCCTCCTCAAGAGCTAAAGAAAGAGATCTATTGTCACCTCCGCAAACCAATCCAACAAATGCGAAAAACGGCCCGGTTTTCCCACGTGTAAGCCTCATGCAGGTGGTCTCATCCAATTCTTTTCTTCGTAAAATCAGCTCCTGCTCGATCTCTGCCTGGCAGACTTCCCTGACTTTTGTTACAAAAAGTGCTGTATAGCAACCTTCCTTAATTTTCTGAATTATATCGAGTGCCTCGCATAAAAGCAGGTCGCCTGTCAGGATAGCTTGTGAAGGATTTGTGGCTTTCCAAAACGTCTTCACTCCCCGCCTGATTTGACCATTGTCAATGACATCATCATGTAACAGGCTTGCAGTATGAACCAGCTCGACCGCTGCACATGCCTTTACAAGCGTTTCACTATTAGAAAACGTTGTGTCATACGCTGCCAATCGAGCGGCCAGGAGGGTGCGAAGCATCTTGCCTGACACAAGAGATTCCGGATTGATTTCACAACCATAAGAAGAAATTACTTTTTCGGTCCGTGTCAGAATAAAATCTCTAACCAGTGAAGCGAATTCATTTATTGATGTTATTTCAGATGTCATTTTTCTGTTAAATTAAGTTTCATGTTGACATACACATTATCATGAATGGCAAGCGCTTTTTTCACTGCAAAACAAGCACAATCGGAAGATATAGTTGCCCCGCTGATGGCGCGGATATCTCTACGAATTCCTTTTCCGCTTTTTACACTGATAGGATCTGAACTCCCTTTGCCGAAAAACTGTTTTAAAAAATTATTACGCGCTATAGGACGGCCTCGTTTCTCCTTATAAGACATTACAGCCAGGTTATTAACTTTTCCTGTATTTGCATCTATTGCTATGATAAATTCAACAGGCCCCCATTTCCCCGGTTGTTCCTCTATAATTGCTATACGTACTACCTTATTGCCTTTCATACCAATGTAAAAATCATAATTATGCGCTTCAGAAACATCTTCAGATTGTGACCCCTTCTGGAAATGAACAAGGGCGCCACCTAATTTTTCTTTTATTTTTGAAATTTCTGCTTCAGTAAGAACATGATTTGAAGTTTTTACTTCATCAACATCAGGAAACATCTCTTTTAAAGCCTGCTCTTTTGTTAAAAGCGTGATTGCAAAACAATTTGCTGCAAATAAAACACCACAGATCATGATTACTAACAGTCCGGTTAAAATTCTTTTCATTGTAAGTATTCCTCCTTATTTTGAAATATTTTTTCCCATATTCAAAAAACCTATGCCCCGTTATTCTTTCAGAACGTCGACCTCAAGCCTACAGTTAACCGGTTGAATTTGAGGGTATCATTTTGATTTTTCCTCCACTTCTTCCAGTCAGCAATATCATACTGAATCTGTATCATTGAACCGGGAGCTAAAGTGATCTGTAATCCCGGAGTTATTGTTATATACTCTTCCTCGCCGGGTGCCGTGGTAATAAAACCATTGAAATTATGCTTGGCATAATCATAATGCAGCATTGCTTTCCCCCATGACGAAAATTCGTAAAACAGTTTTGCATAATATCCGAATGGTGTTGCATCTTCCAGTACTTTTGTGGGGATACTTTTTTCCCAATTACCTCCGGCAAATTCGGCCCTGGCAGAAAAACCGCCCCACATGTAAGCTGCTCCGGCTGAATAACGGGTCATATCATATTTATTATTATCATCCCACTTCCCTCTTGCAAGTGTACCCTGAAACCTGAAGGCGCCAATTTCAGGTTCTACATGAAGCATTACAGTGGGGGTATTATTATTATCGTTGAACAGGTTTTTCTGACCGCCGGGCCCCCCATTCAGCAGATAGAGATATGTCGGTAATGAAACAGCAGAAAACTCAATAGGTTTATACAACTCTATACCGGTTTCATGCATTGCTCCCAGAAAATCATTGCATGAGAATTTACCGCCGTTTATTTCTTCTTCCCAAAATAGTTCTGTGCCGTAATCCCAGGTAAACCTGGGCTTGACAATACCAACAGCCATTTCAAGTTCATACGGTAAAAGTACTGTTAATACTGCTTTTCTCCACTCATCAAACACCGGTTTGATATTGATGTATTTATTATCTCCGATCTTATTACCGAATCTTGGAGTTGCTCCGGTAACCGTGTTGAACATTGGCTGTAAATCAACTGAAATAGTTTCGGATATTTCAGATGATAAATAGAGAATCATCTCGGAAAGCGCCATACCGGCATATTCATGGCCCGTAACGCCGTTGCTCTCACCGTCTTTATAATCATAAAGGATCATCTTCACATGAGCACCGACATTGGCTCCCTCCGTAACCGAGGAAAACCGGCATATGAAAATCCCGCAAATTAACACTGCCAGCGAATATCTTCTCAACATAACTTCTAACTCCCTTTGTTATAGTTATTTGCAAGTAGCAAGAAGGCTCGTAAAATATTCATTCTTTTGTATATAAATTGAATTTTCATTTTATAAACTTATTTATGCTTTTCTCAGCCAAACATCATACATTATAAGGATAAAAAGAATAAATAACAGTGTACCCAGACATGACCCTGCCAACCACAATACCATTGCGAATCCAGTCCATAAATAAGGAATTAAATACATTGAAGCAATATCGATTGCAACGATAATGAACGGGAAAACAGCAAAAAAGCACTTGAGTATATTACTGTATGATGTCATCATGAAAATGGTTACCGGTATTGCGAAAATCCACAGCGCATAATAAGGCAGATAATAATGAGCATGGTCAGTCAATTCAATATATTCCATAAATCCATATGATTCAGCAACCAAAGATGGTCTAAACTCAGTATCAATAAAGATATGGACTACAAGGGATAAATAAGTCAAACCGATAATGCACATAAGAGATGTTACTAAAAGTTTCGTACTTAATGCCGCCTTTGAAAGTTTGAGATTTTCCATTTAAACTTATCCTTTTTCATTAAACTTATCGATTATTATTTCCCTCACTTCTGTAATAATCATTTACATCATGTGAGCTGTATCGAAAAAATTCAGTGGCAATATTACTTGTGACATCCCGAACAGGTATAATCACCGCCGATATTGCTGCCATGACCATCATTGTTAGTACCTACATCCAAATTTCCACCGGATACAATGATATCCTTGGAAGAATATCCCCTGTCGCCCGGAGTGACTGTGTAAGAGCCCGCAGCTACATTTTCAACAACGTATACACCTGATTCATCAGTAACTACCGTTATGTCGGTGTCACCGTTCAACTTCACAGTGAGTCCGGCAATGGGATTACCTGAATTATCAGTGAATTTCCCGGTAATGTTGTAAACTCCACCGCCATCGGCATCTTTATCATAATCGTCATTCATGCTGAAAATACAGCCAACCGCTGCCGACATTAGCAAGATTAGCAAGAGAATCAGAAATATTCTCATTTTTACCACCTTTCATAAACTGCCGGGTTTCAATAAAAAGAAAAGTATAACATCTATTATCTGATTAATTTTTTTTCGGTTTCATCAATAAAAAGTTCATTAATAGACTCAACAAGCCGGTTTCGCACTTCTCCCGATTCTGAAGTTCTCATAATGATAGTAGGGTTATGAAGGATTTTTCTAACAATACGACGGGTTACAAGATCAATAGCCTCATAGGTTTCAGTACTCACCCTATTGTTGATTTTTTTAAGTTCGTCAAGGCGAATATTTTCGCATTTTTCGCGAAGATTATTGATTACTGGAATAACCTCGCGCTCCTCGAGCCATGCGCAGTATTCATTAACCTTTCTACCGATAATTTCTCTTGCCTTCACGGCCTCGGTTTTTCTTCGATCACGGTTTCCCACTGTCACATCCTCGAGATTATCAATGTTAAATAAATGAGTGTTTTTTATCTCAACCACATCAGGTTCAATATTCCTCGGAACACCAAGATCAATAAGGACAAGTGGATTCTCATTACGGCGTTTGTTATTCTTAACAAGAAGTTTTTTTGTAATTACCGGAAGCCTTGAAGCAGCGGAGGTGATAATTATGTCAACTTTATCGAACATTTCCGCCATATTCTCAAATGGTATAACTTTCCCTGACAATTCTTCAGCTAATTCATTTGCGCGTTTGGAGGTTCTGTTTGTTATGTAGAGTTCTTCAATACCGGAATCAACCAGTTGTTTTGCACAAATCTTTCCTATTTTGCCGGCTCCGACCAGAAGAACTTTCCGTTTTTTGAGCTCGCCAAAAATCTTTTTCCCTAACAAAACTGCTGCTGAGCTGACAGAAACGATACCTTCACAGATTGAAGTTTTACTTCTTATCAGTTTGCCAACCTGAAATGCCTGATGGAAAAGCCGGTTAAGCGCCAAACCTGTGCATCCTTCTTCACAAGCTGAAGAAAAAGAATTTTTTATCTGTCCGAATATTTGCGTTTCACCAAGTATCATCGACTCAAGACCGCATGTTACATTAAAAAGATGTTCTATAACCTTATTTCCAGTATAGAAGAAAAAGTGCTTTAGAAAATCTTCCTCCATACACGAGACCTTTAGAATGTAACTATTGATCCTGTCACGGATTTCATCCGGCGGCTTGCAGGTAAATGCATAAATTTCAGTACGGTTACAGGTAGATACAATTACGCATTCGCGTATGCCGTTTAAATTATAAATCTCTTTCAGCGCCGCAGAAATACTTTCTTTATCGAATGAGAATTTTTCACGTATTTCAACAGGCGCTGTTTTATATGAAATCCCTATCAGGATAAAGTTATCCTTTTCAAATCTCACCATATTTCTCATTCCTTGTAAAAATCATACTTCATTCAAAATTAATATTAAATATAACATATAAATTAATGAAAAAAATACTTTTTCGTCAAAGTATTTGGGAAAAGGGACCGGATTTTTCACATCCATGCCCCCTATTCCCAAGGAAAATCAGACAACGATTTTGTGTACGCTAAAAAGTTTTGATTGGTGAAAGTTAATTGAGATAGCATTTGTTTTTTTCAATAGCTTCTATTTTTGTTAAAGATTAAAATGATTATTATGAAAGATTTCATTGATCTATATCATATTTATAGACGTAAATAAATTATTACAAATTTCTATGAACAATATGTATTAGCGCTTTTTATAAATTTACAACAGATAATTCCATAAAGATTATAGACGAAAAAAACTTGCGTAATTAACTGAAATAAATATATGGAAAAAAAAAGGAATAAATGGATGAAAGAAGGGGGATAAAGTGATTAGACAATAACAATTACTTTGCTAAAATGTATTTGTTACAAACAGCAAACATTTTATTCATTGAATAAAGGTTATAAGAAAGTTTTATACTGATTTTTATTTTGAGTTTCGATAGTGAGCTTAAGCTGTATTTTTAATGTCCCAAACGGGGAATGGGTCATTAAAATATAAAATAAAGTTTATATTCCCCGAAAACAATTGATAATATATATTAAACTATTATTTAATCAAGTATTGATACTCATTACTACATAAATGTATGAATTGTTCCAGGAGTCAAATGGTATATAAATCTTCTCTTTATAAACGCATTTATGTCGTAGTTCGTAACATTCCACCAGGAAAAGTAGCTACATACGGCCAGGTTGCAAAGATTTCCGTTGTTCTTCATGCACGAATAGTTGGCTATGCAATGGCAGCCGTTCCCCCCGATAGTGACATCCCATGGCAGCGTGTCATTAACCATCAGGGAAAGATCAGTCCTAGGTCGAGCGGGAACGGTGGTACTATACAGAGACAATACCTTGAAGCGGAAGGTATTCGCTTTGACCGAAATGGGCGTGTAGATTTGAAAATATATGGCTGGAAATACCCGGATTCAGAGCGAATAGAAGGTGATTTTTTTAACCCAGAATTGCCATTGGAAGATACAAAATAATGTAATCCTATATTCCCCTATTATCTTGTTGTTAAAGGAGAAAGTGTCCACATTATTCTGAATGGATACATATGTACGCAACGGACTACTGACTGTCGGTTGCTGACATAAGTTTACGGATAACAGGATTGGCATAACAGTAAAGGCACCCGTGAAAGCACGGCATATCATTGTACGAACCGATATCACGGCTGACTGTGCAATTACAGTCGGCACGCTGTCCCCTCTCCTTAGAGAAATCAGCCGGTTCTCCGGAAAGCCATGAAAGAAGACTGCCGTCGATACATGACGGGGGAGTTATGTCTTCAATTGAATCCAGCTTTTCAGAGCGGCTCTTAAGCGACAGGCCGGAGTTTATGGCAA
>JABHYP010000130.1 GCA_018656855.1 Candidatus Latescibacterota bacterium
TACCTCTAAGGCATTGTACGGCGGCGACGCCTGTTTCTCCGCCTTTCCGGCGTTCGACCATGCACTGTAGTGTCTCAAGTGCATGAATACCGGAGCTTTCTCCGCCATTGCCATACAAAGCAATAGCTTTTTCTACAGGTGTTTGCAGATCAAGTTCTAAAATTGGTTTACGCCACCATAATGGCAGCGATGATCCGGCCATAAATGGAAAGTTCAGTTCATGTGACTGGTCATACATCCATTTTGCCTCATTCCAGTCGACTGAGAGATGTTTGTCTGAGAAGACAGGCACCGAGCGTCCGGTTTCACGGAAAACATTCATTATTTCCTTGTAGAGCCTGTAGCGTGGATAGAGTTTTTGTCCCTTCTCGTTTAAAGGATAGTCTCCATGTTCACCGATAAGCACGACTCCATCCACTGCCAGGTCGTTTCCTCCCAATGTAAGTGCATCTCTGATATGTGGATAAATGGGAACATCGTATTTGGCCATATCTCTTCGGCTCAAGTCGATATCCGGCACCGTGTCAGTGTACATCGAAACAACTTCAACGAGGGATTCATGATGCTTGCCATAATATTCATATCCTTCAATCATCTTCGGAATCATTACTTCAGCATGAGAGTTATAGCGATATACGGTCACGATTGCGGCAATCTTTTTCTTTTCAGCAGCAAAGCTGTTCTCTGCTTTCCCAGCCAGTGCGAGCACAAAAGGCATGCCAAGCACTTGGCGGCGGCAAATCTTAGATAGAGTGTCCATGTTAAAGAATCATCCTTTCGTTATGTGTCAACATTACGTATCGTCAGTACCTTTAGGAGTTCTTAACCAAATATTTAAGGTGTGCTTTCAACTTTTAGGAGCTGTTTATTGCTCCTTTTTTTGTAAACTTATTTCAATACAAGGCTAACATTGCGGGCAGGTCAATTATAAATTCTTTGCACAGCGGAAGCCATAAATATCGTAACCGAAGCAGATATCTGAGTAGCCGGGCACTTCATTATAACGATAAGATGAACGGCATTGATTAGCATCCGAATCCCAGGAGCCGCCACGTAATACTTTATTATCACCAAATTCCGGGCCTTTAGGATTTTTTTCGGGACTTTCCTGATAGTAATCCACTTTATAAAAATCATTGCACCATTCCCAGACGTTTCCATATAAATCGAATATTCCCAGCGGATTTGGCAACTTTTGACCTACAGGGCGAGGCCTTCCACCGGAATTTTCTTTAAACCAGGAAAAACTCTTCAATTCACTATGATTATCTCCAAAATAGAATTTAGTATTTGTGCCAGCGCGGCAAACATATTCCCATTCTGCTTCTGTAGGTAATCGGTATCCCTTGACATCAAAATTACATTCCCATGTTTCAGTATCATAGCAGGGTTGAAGCCCTTCCTGACGAGAACGGGTATTACAGTAATTTACTGCATCAGACCAGCGAACTTGTTCCACCGGATTCTTTTTTCCTTTCCATCTGGCAACATTCTCGCCCACAACTTTCTCATATTCTTCCTGGGTAACTAGATACTTGTCAATGCAAAAAGAATTAATATAGACTTTATGAGGCACTTCATCTACATCACCTTCCTTATCACCCATTGTAAACAATCCGCCCGGAGTCTGAATCATTTTCAATCCGGATTGTGTAACAAATTCCTTTGCAGAAACTTTTGCTTGAGCCGCAGAATCAGTGTGTTCCAGGACAAGTCCGAGCATCCCCAAAATTGTTCCTTTAATAAAGTCACGCCGGATGACAGTTTTTTCTCTCGCTAATTTATTCTCCTGCATCTGCATACTCCTTATTCTTTTTTCTATTTTTTAATTTTATTCTTTTTCCCAAACTTTCTCACGCTTAGTCCGTTTAATTCATAATTTCTTTTTGTTCTCGCAAAGTCGCCAAGACGCAAAGAATTTAAATTTTAAAATAATTAGCAAATAATCTCACTTATTTTAAAAAATATTTTAAAAAACTTGTTTATCAAAAGAAAAAAATTTCGAACATTATATATTGTTTAGCGTGTTTTGGTATATAATATTTGTTAATACAAGCTAATCTTATAATTAACAAACAATAAAGAAACTTTGCGCCTTTGCGTCTCTGCGAGAGATAATCTTTTTGTGAATAATCCGGGTTAGTAGTTTGTCCATATTTCATAACGGTTCGGTCTTCTAAGACACTTGATAGCCCGCGTTCTGATTTCTTCAGCTATTTTAACGTTTTCATGTTGCGTAACGCAACTATAACCCGCTTCCTGAAATAACTTTCTTGTTAAAGTATGGTGCTTTCTATTGAGGTCATCTATTGCGCCGCCCATACCTGTCCATTTTTCAGTAAGTTTCATGAAAGCTTCAAAATTGTCAGGACTTTTCTTATGAATAAGCGCTTCCGTTTCTCTTGCTAACTCCCCGGCATATTCCAAATTCTTTAAGTTTTCTTTTTCATTGTCATATACTGTTATTATTTCTTTGGTTATACTTTCCATTTTATCGAGAAATGTCTTTAGTCCGGGTTTGTCTCTCTTCATTAAAGCCAAGTATTTTACCATTTTCTGAGCAAAATTCTGGTATTCGAGTCCTCGTTCATTCTCCTTTTCGACAAAATCTAATAAATCTTTTATACCTTCAATGATTATTTCTTCTTCCTCTGATTCCCTTCCGGCTTGAAAAATCGATTTTAGTCTGCCGGTGACATGGCATGTGGCTGAATTACAAATAACACCGGGTCTGCGTAAACTTCGGGTCAGTCTGCCTTCTGAGTCAAGTATATCCTCGCATGTCTGATTGTCTAATGTTTGTTTCAAAATATCAACAGGGGAAGAAACCGGAACGGGAATATTATCTCTTCCCTCGAGGAAATAAATGATTGAATCTCCCTTTGGCGGTATTTTTTTTCCAAGACGGTAGTAAGGGCGTTCCCCAAGGTGTTCCGACTTAAACCAGAGGGGATAAGTATAAGTTCCTAATCCGGACCGAAAGAATGCTTCACCACGAAAGTATGGTGTCTCCGGCCTTATGAAAGGAAAAGTCGTTTTGATTCCATCCTCATACAACTGAGTTATCCATTTTGCATGAAAAGGTCTATTCCATCTAACAGCTATATCCTTTTCAAGATAGGAAGGTTTTATCTCTTCTTTATGCCATATTCTCGGAGCATCTAATATTGCAAGATAAAAACTTTTTCCGTCATTTTTGAAATCAACAGATCCAAAGAGAGGACCTTTTTCGTTCTCATTATCCGTAATAAGTTTAATTTCCTGCTTTCCTTCCGGCCAGGTGATAATCAGCATACTGTCTTTCCCCCGAAGCAATCCGGAAAAAATATTCTCTGATGGTATTTCAAGAGTTTCATTAGAAGAATAATTTCTTGGATCGAATATGAGGTCGTCACTGATGAAATTGGGTACTATGGCAAACTCGATTAAACTGGAAAAGCTCATTCCTTTCATATTCTCAGTTGGTTGTACTTCGATAATCTGCTTCTTGTTGAATGAGAAAATAGCGGTTAAATTCCTTCCAGCCTCTTTAACAGAATAATTAACTTCGACAGTGGCTTCATTAGCTGTCTTTGAAAATATCTTGCATGAGGCCATACTTACTTCTTTTCCCTTAAATTGAAGAGGGATAAGTTCCATTCTCTTTTTTCCGGATTCTCTTATCTTCAAATATCCTCTATGCAACTGCAGAAGCGATTCACAGTAATTTGAATAAATAATAACTTTTCCGCTTTTAGAAGAAAAAACAGCCGTTATAAATTCATTTTCTATTATAATATCTCCTTTGGGAGAGTAGGCATCAACATTACCGACAGGAACAGCTTTCCAGCCGGTTTTATGATTAAGATCGATTTGATTTTGGAAAGGCGACAATGTATCCCATATCTGAATATTTGCCGTCATTGTATGCTCTTGAGCTTTTAATATATCTGAATTTGCTGCCAGCAGTATAACTGCCAGCAGGAGAGATAATACAATTTTCAATAAAATCTGCCTGTAATCTTTGTTTTGAGTAAACATGATAACCTGCTTCCTTATAAGTTTTTCATCCATTTTTTGAAAGATTCGGTTTTAAATAAATCAACAGCGATTTTTTTATATCCTTCTTTCAGCGGGTGACTACCATCGGCGTAATAGTCGCTTGGCAAATCCGGCACTGAATAGTAACTCAGGTTATTTTCCAAAAACCATTTTTCCATATCGCTTTTCATGGATTGAAAACGTTGATAACTTTCTTCCGTTAATATATAAGGATTGAAGGGGCCGAAGAGAATATATATATTATTTTCCCTTTCAATCAATATTTTTATAACACGTTTGAAAGAACTCCACTGGAATGACTCATCTGCAGGAATCCAAGGGAAATTTTGAGTTTTTATTCCCCTTTCCTGCCATGTTATTGGTTTGCTCTTTGGGTTGTTATCCGGAACAGGAATTTCAAGATTGATAACACTCAGTGGATTTACGTAAGGATTCTGTATATTCCAGTTTTGTATGTTCAAATTCTCAAAGTGATTTATCCTTATATGGTTTAGCCAGCTAAAAAAGGGAATATTCCGCTCCAATACAACACCCATTATTACATTAAACGAAGGACGGTAACAGGCTATATCGGGAATTATTTGTGGCACTAATCTCGGATGATTAAAGCGGAATTCTTCTTCACTACTAAGGTCATGTTTTATTGAGCTCATCCACAGAGGATTTAGATTTATGATGACATTTTTATGTTCAATATCCTTACCAAAATAATTTATAAGACCTACCATTGCCGCCGGATGTATGCCATCAACTCCAGTATTAGCAAACATATCTTTGCCGGCCATATCATTTAAAAAATGTGATAGTGTTCGATCCTTTCTTACATATTGTCCCCAAACAACCGAATCTCCTATTATTAACGCCGGATACTCTGTACAGGCAGATTTACACCACTGTCTGAACATCCAGTAATCTGAACTGAGAATATATGGCAACCGATAAGAGGATGAAGGATTAAATTTCTCTATAGCGCCCCAAAATTGTGGAAAAAGGGAAAAAATCAATATGAAAATACATATAACCACTACCCAGTTTTTCCAGGATAACCGGATTGTATTAGAACTGAAAATAAATGAACGCATCCTGGCCCGACCTCGCAAATATGGTTAAACATAAAAGAATAAAAATCATAATCCCAACTCTCAAAGGCGCCCATTCAAGAAATTTCTTTACCTTTGATTCATAGAGAAACTGATAAATCCAAATAGAGATGCATAAAAGTAACGCTATAAGCGGAAACTCCGGATTTGCCATTTCTTCAGTAAAAATCCTTTTAATTATTAATACTGCATCACTGAAGGTCTTAGCGCGGAAGAAAATCCAGGCGAATGAAACAAAAATAAAGACCGACATCTGCTTTACTAATTTAGGTACTTTTTCCTTATAGAATAGTGTTCTCTCCAATTCCCTGGTAATAAACCTCCCTATAGCATGCAACATACCCCAGACGACAAAATTCCATGCAGCTCCGTGCCAGAGACCCGAAATAACCATAGTCAGGAACATATTCTTATATGTATTAATTTTCCCTTTTCGATTTCCGCCTAAAGGGATATAAACATAGTCTTTAAACCATGTAGAAAGACTTATATGCCATCTATTCCAAAAATCACCCAGACTGGTTGCCAGGTAAGGATTATTGAAATTTAGCATTAAGTCGAAACCCATCATCTTTGCTATTCCTCTTGCCATATCAGTATAACCGCTGAAGTCAAAATAGATTTGCCAGCTAAAAGCAAAGGTTGCCATTATTAAATGAAAACTATCAAAATAACCGGGAGCGGCATATACTTTATCAACATAGAGAGCAAGGAAATCTGCTAATACAATTTTCTTAAAAAGTCCTACGAAAAATAATGAAAGTCCGTCAGTAATGTCATTCAGTGAAATTTCAGGCTTTCCTGTGAGCTGAGGAAGAAGGTTCTTTGCCCTCTCAATCGGACCTGCCACTAATTGCGGGAAAAGGGAAACGAAAGTTGCAAATCGTATAAAACTAGGTTCTCTTTCAATATTGCCCCTATAAAAATCTATGGTATAACTCATCGACTGGAAGGTATAAAAGGATATCCCTACGGGAAGTAATACTCCGGGGGGAGAGATAATTAAGGATTCTCCAAACCTTGAAAGAAGTATATTCAAATTCTCGGTAATAAAAATCCCGTACTTATAAAAGCCCAGAACACCGAGGCTATTAACAATGCTTAGAATAAGCCATAGTTTTTTCTTTTGACTTTTCTGCATCAATATGACTGCAAAATAATTAATAGCTGTTGAAAAAGTAATTAGGAGAAGGTAAAGAGGATTCCACCAACCATAAAAAAAATAAGAGGCTGCTAAAAGCCAATGAAGGTAATATTTAGTCTTTATTAATAGGAAATAGACAAAATAGACGATTAGAAAAAAAACAAAAAAATTCCACGTGTGAAATAACATTCTATCTCATTTTAATTATGTTTATTAATCTACAGAAAGCAGTGTAATACAGAATAGAAAAAAATGTAAAATATATTCATGACAGTCAAGAATTATTACATTTAATTCTCATTTTACTGCATTCTGAATGCAGATGTTCGTAAAAGTCATAAATAACTATATACAAGATTATTCAAGACTTAATCGACATTACCCATATCAGATTCATGAGGTGTTAAATTTCGATACAATCCTGCTTGTGAATAAATATTACCACTTTAACAATATTTATTCAAAGATATTCTCGTGAATAACAGCTTTAATAAAAAGAATTCTCCAATGCTTGCGTCGGTGTAAAATCATAATCCACCCCCATCAAATCCTGACTCACCCCTAACCCCTCTCTACCCGGTAGAGAGGGGAACCCGAGTCCGGGATGTACCGATATTTCCCCCTCTTTCGCGTGCGAGAGAGGGGGACAGGGGGTGAGTGGGTTTTTTGATACCTCGATCCATGGATCGGGATAGTTCATTCTCTTTGAAAAAAAATTATTTAAAATCCGAATTCTTTATAATTGTTGACAATTCATGTATTTTATCGGATACTTATCCCTGTTGGCCACGAGTTTTAGGAACGGGAAAACAACACATCTATCTTGAATATTATCGGATATGGCCACTATTCGAATCAACTGTTATGTAAATGAATTCTGTACTTTACAAATTATTAACAAATTTTCCATGAAAGGATTTATTAACATGAAAAAAGTTTTAAGAGCTGTAGTAGTTATCGTTTTACTTTCCCAGTTTTACGTTCACCGAACTATAGGCCAGGAAGCGAAATGGGATAATGCCCCCAAGGTTGTCCCGGGATCCACTGAAGAAATGCAGAATGCTGAGTTCTGGATAGATAATATTGATGGCGATCCTGACGAAGTGATTATGAGCCCTGAACAGATTGCTCAAATGAACGTGAGAAACCGTTCGCTTCCAAAGACAATTAAGGATATTAACGGCGATGATTATTCCATTATGAATGTTGTCTGGTCAAAGGAGGGGATAGGGCTCCAGGCCAATGTCGAAGATCCACTGTCTATCAGAACATTTTCCGGCGACAGTCTCCGTGTCAGGCTGAAACGCCATCGGGAATATTTTACAGCCCGTACACGTTACGACCATCGCCAGATGAAATACACAGAAGACGCGAAAAACCGTCTTTTTGAAATGACTGACACAGGATCTATTCCCAGCGTTATTATTCCAAAATATGGAATTCTCATTAAGCATACATTGAATAGAGTACTTCCTACAAATCTGCCAGCGTACGGCAGTCCGAAATCATGGCTGGACATGCTCCAATCGACCTCGCTTGACGTGGCAATGCCTGTAGCGATTCTCCACAGATCAAAGGACAACGACTGGTATTATGTCAGGAGCGAGATTGCTTTCGGCTGGATTCCCGCGGATCATGTAGCCCTGGGTTCAGCAGCAGAATTACAGGACTATGTGAATTCAGAGAATATTCTTGTGGCGGTCACATACACTGTTCCTGTATACGGGGACAGGGAGTTCAAGGCTTATATTACCGACCTCTACATGGGTTCGAAGGTCAGGCTTGTGAGGAAAACGTCTACCGGGTACAATGTCCTTATGCCGTACAGAAAGGCGGACGGCTCTTTCGAAACCGTTTCGGCCTGGGTTAAACCTGATGCTGTGGTGAGAGCGGGGTATCAGCCGTTCACTCAGCGTAATATTATTACAACGATGTTCAGGCTGTTGTACCGTCCATACGGCTGGGCTGATTCACATCATGAATTTGACTGCTGCGGTTCTATCCGCGGCGTACTCAGGACATTCGGTATTGCCACAGGGAGGTGGACATCGTTTGAACTGCACTCCACCGATAATGTGATCGCCTTTCCCCGCGATACGGCAAAGGAGAAGAAATACGAGCTTCTGAAGGACTGCGAATCCGGGATTTGCCTGGTCGGAAACGCGGGACATATCAATATGTACCTTGGTGAAGTTGACGGCAATCACTATGTCATTCACCAGGGAGGATATTCCTATAAGACCGAAGACGGAACAATGATGCATTTCAGGCGTGTCAACGTAAACGACGTCGAGCTTGACGGCGGCTCAAACATCGGCGGCTGGACTGATATTACGACATTGAGACCGTAAACTCCAAAGTATTTAACCGGAGGTAACCATGTCGGTAACGAGAAGGAACTTCATCGGCAAAACAGCGGCCGCTTCCACCGGCGCTCTAATCAGTACAACGGCGCATGCTGAAACTTCGATGAGAAACAGAAATGCCGGGCGAAACGGAAAATTGCTCAGAATAGGGGTGCTCACCTGTCATCCCACACATCACCACATGCCAAATAGCTGGGGCCCGCTGATAAATTGCAGAGCGGGCAGAAGAAAAATTGCTCCCACGCGCATGACTGGTATGGAGTTGACGCATATCTGGGATTACGATCCTGAAAGGGTACGGACATATTGCGAACAGTTCGGAACGAAACCGGTCAAGAACTATGACGATATGGTTGACAAGGTGGACGGTATTATCATCTCCGATATGCGTAACAGCGCTTATTTCCCGGAACTTTCCGAACCGTATTTCAAAGCCGGTGTGCCGATTCTTTATAACAGGCCGTTTACATCGAGTGTCGGACGTGCAAAAAGAATTATTGCCATGTCAAAGAAGCACGGGACACCTTTCATGACAGCTTCAGGCTGGGAATACTGTAAGGAAGTCTATGCCATGAAGCGAAAGGTAAAGGAGTGGGGGCCGGGCATAAAAGGAGTGACTGCACATAACTCCTCCTCTGAGATAACCCATGATGTGCACGGTGTCTGGATAATTCTTGCCATGATCGGTACGGGGATAGAAAGCGCATCTGTATCGCGCAGAACGAAAAGTGTTTACGAGCACGGTTCGGACACATGGACGATACTTTTCAAGTCCCGCGGCGATAATCCGCCTTTTTATGCCACGCTTCA
>JABHYP010000131.1 GCA_018656855.1 Candidatus Latescibacterota bacterium
CTTAAATGCCTGATATAACACACCATTGCCACTTTTTCCCCAGTCATCATCAAGTATGCAGCCAGATCCGATATTCCTTATACAATGAAAACAGCTCGTACAGGGCCCGAATCTGTAATCGTGGAGATGGTACACTTCTATTTCCAGGTTGTCTATATCACTCAAATGTGAAACTACTTCTTTCATAAGCGATGCAGTGAAGCCGTTTCTGCGGCCGCTGCATTGAACCACCATCAGATATGCCATAAAGCAACTCCTATTTGTAATGTGAGTTCTGTAGTCTTTATCAGTATTTTTTATTTGCGAACAGGATTGAAGTTTAAGGTTTCAAGTTTGAAGTTAATAAAATGTTAATGCTTAGTATTCAGTTTTATAAATACTGTAACGTAATTGCTACATGTCATTAAGAGTGAATGGATTGCTTCGGCTTTACCTCCCAATGACTGTGCTTGATTTTAAGCTGAATAAACCACATTATTTATGAAAAAAACCACTTAGCAATAAAACTCATTTCATGGTGCTGGTGTGAATTGAAAATTTCTTATCATGATTCCTTCTTTTGGATTAATCGACATAATAAGAGAATCAGGGCGTGGGTGCTGGCGAATAAAATTTACAAACGGCCGTTCATACCCGTTGATTTGTTTAAGAATGTCCGGATGCAGGGATTGAAAAAATCTCATATAATCACATTTTGTCCGGGCAGCCATAAAAAAATTAAATAGTTCTTCCCGTGTTTTAAATTCCCTTTTTGGGATAAGACCTTTTCTTGAAAGTATTATCGCTTCGGAGACTCTTTCATGGAGCAATCCGACAAAAAATCCTTTTTCTCCCACATAAAGAGCTCTACCGGTGAACCAGCCTAAACCTGCATGGTAAAAAGAATATACAGCCAGAAGCGTGATAATTATGCGCGGAAATGTCTTGTTTTCTAAGAAGAAAACTACCGGGAAAAGCATCAAAGGAATTATTGGCATCATATGACGTGAGCCAAGTCCGAAATCGGTATACGGATAGGGACTCGATGCAATAAACAGAGTGATAATAATCACAGAGCCGAGGAGCATGAACATTTCTTTTTTCACTCTGCTTTCCCACATTTTTTTAAGACCTGCCGGGAAAATGAGCAGTATAGGAGTAATGGTGAAAAGACCATGAAACTCATTGAAAAAAAGCCGATGTGTTCCCCAAAATATATTTCCGGTATAATGCTGATCGGTTGTACCGGTCAGGCGATTAACCATACGTGAGTATTCAAAACTCAAGGGATTTCCGAAAAATATCTGGTTACGTATCAGCCATAACATGACAATTAGTGCTGTTCCTCCCGCATACCAGAACGCAACATGTTGAAAAACAGGCTTCTTTCGGGGTATCATCCAGTAAAAAATAAAAAATGGAACTGCAATAAGGATGTAATGAGGGCGTACAAAAAGGTTTAATCCGGTCATAATGCCAGCGAAAAACAACGCAATTTGAAGTCGTTTTGATGTTTTTTCCCAGGTCAGAAAATAGAATGCCAGAAGGATAAGAAGCTGCGAGAAGGGTTCAGTATAGCAAGAAACGGCATAAAACCAGTTAAGAGTCGTAAATGCAAGTATCAAAGTCATGATAAGCGCTTTGAGTTGTGTAGTATATCTTTTCAAAATCAGGTAAAAAACGAGTGCCGAAAACCAGACAATAACCATATTAGCAATATATCCGCCCATTTTGTCCCAGATCGCGATGAATGGTACAGCCAGAAGAGGGAAGCCGATTGTAAAACTCTTTTCGGGAGAACCTTCTCTGTACACTTCACCGTTGATAATGTTTTTAGCGATGGTGTAATAGTTGACTTCATCAACTCTGAAAGGCGGGTAAACTTCAACATAAGAGGGTATGTTTTCAGCACGCTCGGTGGTTATCGGCAAAGCCGGATAAAGAGATAAAAGGGTTATCAGGTATACAACGCCAATGATGACAAAAACACCGATTGTAATAAAATAAATTGAGTATTGAATATTGAATATTGAATTATTTTTAAGTTCGGATTCTTCCCTGTTATTTTTTTCTTTCATACTAAATGTTCCCGAAATTTATCAAATTTATCTAATTAACATAAAATACTTATAAAAATATCACGCAGTTTCCCTAAACAAGAATAACCTTCCTCGCATAATAAATCAAGCGGGAATTCCATCAAGTATATCAAAAAAATAGTATTTACATCTTGTAAAAACCATACATATATTTAATATCTTGACTAGTTAAGATAAGATGAATATGCATTAACTTAAGTCATTACAAAGAGTAATAAATGTATTAAGCGTTAATAAGATGTTCTGTTTTTGATAATACATGTTTAATAATGGAGATGAAACAATGAAAAAGATGTTTGCAGGCATAAGCATAATTCTGTTTGTTTCATCAGCATCGGCAATGGATTATGAGCGGTGGACGTATCATCAGGATTTTGAAACGCACGAATTAATGGCGTGGTCGAGTTATCCTCCAATACAGGATACCGCCTACGAAGTTCCCTATATTTATCGGGAAAAATTATTCCCGGGGAAGAAGGAACAGTCCTCTGTAAAGTTCTGTATCCTCAATATGATGCACTCCAACTGACAGGTGTCGTAAAGCGTATTAAAATGCGCCTTGACAGACAGAGCCGCATTCGTTTCAGATATTACATCAAGTCAACTGTAGAGGCTATGCC
>JABHYP010000132.1 GCA_018656855.1 Candidatus Latescibacterota bacterium
AACAGTCATCGTTCGTTGTATTTATAAGATAGCCGGTATACCCCTCTTTGATCAGTTTGGCAACCAGACCGGCGGCAAAAATGGGTATATCATCCGCATGAGGCTGAATAGCGGCGAACACCTTGCCTTTGTGAGGCTTGCCGGAAACATCGCGCTCGATTCTGATGTCTTCGGCAAATATCATGTGGTCAGACTGCTTTGCATGTGCGGGCGGTACTCCGGAAACTCCAGCGGCGCCTCCAAGAAGCGCACCTCCTGCCAGCGTTCTGCCGATAAATGAACGTCTTTCCATATTCTGTCCTCCTTGCCTGTAAAGCGGTAAATAGATTTTGTACTAGTCTATACAGCACAATATGTTTTTTTAGAAATATAATGATAGTCTGAATCACAAAAAATAATTGACGGTTTGCGAAAAGAAAATATTGAAAATTTGAAAGATGAAATTAATACAGCTATTCACAGCGATATAGAATTTTCCCACCGACTATTGTATATTCGGGAACGGTTGTAAGAATTTCCTTCGGAGGTACAGTAAGAATATCTTTTGAAAGAACGACCATATCAGCCAGTTTCCCCTCTTCGATAGAACCGAGAATATCCTCCTGGAAAGCAGCATAAGCCGCCCAGATAGTAAAACCGCGCAGCGCCTGCTCACGCGTCATACACTCCCCGGGATACCAGCCGCCTTCTGGCTTTTCGTCCGGACCTTGGCGTGTGACCGCAGCATATATACCGAGCATCGGATTTATTTCTTCAACGGGAAAATCCGAACCGCATGGGATAATCACCCCGGTTTTAAGAAACTTCTGCCATGCGTAAGCTCCTTTTATACGTTCAGGTCCAACCCTTTCCTCCGCCCAGTACATGTCGGATGTGGCATGAGTAGGCTGCATTGAGGGAAGTACGCCGATTTCAGAAAAGCGGGGAATATCCTCGAGCGACACAATCTGGGCATGCTCTACACGGAAACGGTGGTCGGGTGAAGGATGTTCCTTTAGCGCCTGCTCGTAAGCGTTGAGTGTGAGGCGATTGCCCTCGTCGCCGATAGCATGCGTGCAAACCTGAAAGCCGGCTTCAAGGGCGTTTCTTGAAACCTGAAGTATCCTTTCATAAGGCAGAGTAAGAAGGCCGTTGTGCCCCTCCCTGTCGGAATAGGATTCAAACATCTTTGCTCCCCGCGAACCAAGAGCCCCGTCAACAAAAAGCTTTATGCTCTTTACCGTCAGGAAATGATCTTCATAATTATCTATACGGTTCATTTTCAAATAGCTTGTCACTGCCCTGTCGCCGACCGGATTTCCTAGCATTGCATAGATGCGTATTTTTATTTTCCCGGTGTAGATAAGTCTTTTGTAGCGCTTGATAATTTCAGGCGATGCTCCGGCATCATGTACGCAGGTCAGGCCGGCTGCAAGACAGTTATTAGATGCCATTTCGATAGCTTCTATGAGCTGTATACCTGTAAAATCAAGAATATTTTTACTCACCATACCCATGGCTCTGTCGATGAAAACACCTGTTGGGTCGCCGTTCGGTTTGCGGAGTATCTCTCCGCCATCGGGGTTGTTGGTTTGCTTAGAAATACCTGAGATGTGAAGAGCGTACTTGTTGGCAAGCCCGGCATGGCCGTCGACACGTGTCAGCCAAACAGGATTCTTTTGTGTAACCTCGGAGAGAGCATCATGGAACGGCAAATCATCCACATCCTCCCAGTCATTCTGATCCCAGCTTCTGCCGAGTATCCACTCTCCGGGCTCAAGAGTTTTTGCCTTTTCTGCGACCATGTCGATTACCTGTCGATAGCTTGTCAAACCACGTAAATCGAGGACGAGAAGCGACCGAGCGTAACCTGTGAGATGAGCGTGGGCGTCAATCAGGCCGGGAACCACAAGCTTTCCCTCCAGATCGATAACCTGTGTATCGGAACCGATGTATTTTTCAATTTTTTTGTTGCTGCTTACGCTGATGATTTTTCCCTTGCTGATTGCCACCGCTTCGGCAAAGGAAAATTTGTCGTCGACGGTTGCTATTTTCCCTCCACGAAGTACAAGCTCAACCGGTGGAGTAAAAGGATTGCCGCAGGAAAAGAGTGGCAGAACACCCATCAGAACCAAACCGAATAGCTTTATTAAACGGTATTTAGAAATTTTCATACCTTTTTTGCCCCCTTTATCTCGAAAAATAGGTTTCAAGTTTCAGATTCAGAATTCTTATATGTACAATTACAAAGTCAAAAAGATTTGAACCGGGATTATTGGGATTCACCGGATAGTCAAGATTTAAAAGAAAACAAATCCGGGTTCAAATTCCATATTCCAAATTTTTTCCTTCTCCCTTCTGCTTTTTGTGGAGAATCCAGGCGTTGAACCGATTCTATTCCTCGTAAAAAGTATAAATCCGTTTCCAGTTTTGAGTTTCACCCGGTTTAACGGAGATTCCGATAAAAAACTCCGGGCAAAAGGTTATGATATCCGTCCAGAAATGAAATCCTGCAAGGCGTGTGTCTCCTTTGATGTCAACACATGCTCGAGTCCTTTTATTTCTTATGATACCGTGATGGTGTGAAACGGAATTTCCAAAACCGCTCATAATTGAAAATATTCCAACATCCACATCAACATCCTGCAAAACAATGATTTTATTGTCCTGAATTTTTGAATACGGCATAAAGCTTCGCTGCCTGTTGAACTTTTCGGGGTGAAAGGTTTCAAACACCGGTGGAAAAAAGAGTTCAAGCTCGTAATTTTCGCCGATATATTCATTGTCGATAGTAAAAAAATTATGATTGTACTGTTCGGCGACAAGTGTCTGAGTTCCCATATTTTCCAACGAATAGGATATAACAAGCTCCGGTTTTCCAG
>JABHYP010000133.1 GCA_018656855.1 Candidatus Latescibacterota bacterium
CGGATCCGGAGTAATATTCGAAGGCACACAAGGCAAACTTATGTGCGGCACCTATGGCGACCATCCCACACTTCTTCCCACCTGGAAAATGAAGTATTTCGAGCACCCGCCGAAAGTCCTGCCGAGGATAGAGGGCAATCATGAGCAGAACTGGACGGAAGCCTGCAAGGGTGGTGAACCGGCATGCTCCAATTTTGAATACTCCGGACCACTGACAGAAACAGTAGTAATGGGAAATCTGGCTATCAAACATCCAAACAGGAAACTTGAATGGGATGGCGATAATATGCGCGTGACCAATTTCCCTGAGGCAAATGATTTCGTCCGGATGCATTATCGTGAGGGATGGGAATTATAATTTACTGAAAGGTTTTATGTCAATTACCGAGCCACTTATACCTTTTTCCATTGGAAATAAAACGAACAATATTAATTGCAGACATACTTTTATTGAGTTTCAAATAGGAAATGATATTATTGGGAATCTACGAATTATTGGAAAAGGCTGGAGAGGGTTGCTCGTAAGTAACGAAATTATTAGATGAAGACAAACTCGCAGAGGTCGATCATCAAGGGAAAAAGTTCTACATACGAAAACATATTAATACGAGAATAAATCAATAAATTCACTCCTATTTAACATTCAGGAGGTCACTAATTCAATCCTACTATTGCCCACCTCTCATGCAAATACCTTATACTCAGAGCAATTAGGTCTTTTGTACCTTCGAATTACGAACTCATCAGAACTAATGTTTCAGCAGTAATGGATTTTAACCAAGAAATAAGTTAATATTTCAGCCTTACATTTCTCGACAAAATTGTCGACATTATCTCAAATTGTTTTGAATAGAAATAATGTGCCATAGCATTATAGTTATCAGTTAATATTCAATTTTTACCTCGACAATATCGTCGAATCTGAAATAGCGCGCACTTTCCCTGCACATGTTCATAACCTATTATTTATCAATATAATAACAATTATACATTCTGATTGGCACGAAGGTTGCAACTAACATGAACTAGGGATTATAATAAAGATACCCCAAACAAACACATTTTTACAAGGAGGTTAGTCATGAAACGGTTCAACAAACTCTCACTGGTACTTGCAGTCGCGGCTTTCTCTATCATGTCGGTCAGTGCGTTCGCTCAAAACGGAGTTCCCACCAACAATAATGTACCGGATACATTCATTGACGAGAATGGGGATGGAGTATGTGATACCTACCAGGCAGGCGGACAAGGCCAGGGAATTGGACAGAGTAAAGGTCAGGGTGGAAAAGCTAATGGGCGCGGCAACGGTGTTGCTGACAGTTCACAGGCGAAAACTCAACAGCGTTTAAGAGACGGGAGCAAAGCAGGTGGTTCTTACGGTCAGGGTTCCGGTGACGGAACCGGAAGCCAGACTCGCCGAGGAGGCAGTGGCAAAGGTAGGGGTGGAAAATAAACTTACCAATCAGTATCTGAACAAACAGGGGAGTCTAAAACGGCTCCCTTGTTATATAATACACCATTAGAGTTTATATCACCAGTTCCCCAAGATGCTATTGAATTGCCTCCAGAATATCTGCAACAAATGTATTAACATTCCACATTTCCCGAGATTTGTCCATTGCGAGATACACAACTACAAGTTTACGTGATGGAATAACAGTCAGGCTTTGTCCATGATGACCAAGTGCAAAAAAGGCATCAGGCGGTAGGTTTGGAAACTTTCGTACCCTGTTACCTTCATTGTTTTCGGCATTTGTCCAGAAATGTGCCCCATAATCAGCACGAGATTTTGTCATTGTTGGAGTCCTGCTGTATCTCACCCATCCTTCGGGAAGGATTCTTTCATTCTCCCAAACACCGTCATTAAGGAAAAGAAGACCGAATCGTGCCCAGTCGCGCGCAGAAGCATACATGAACGTAGAACCGACAAAAGTGCCTGACTCATCTGGTTCAATGATTGCACTGTGCATACCGAGAAGGTCGAACAAAGCACTTCGTGGAAACGAAAAGTAATCAGTCTGGGTTCCTCCTAATGAGCCACGAAGTATCCGCGATAGAATAAGAGTAGTACCGTTAGAATATGACCATTTAGTATCAGGCTCGGCTTCAATATGTTTGTTTGCTGCATAGGCAGCCATATCACCACATCCGTAGAGCATAAACTTCATGTCGTTGAAACTCTCAGCCTCGAGACCACTACTCATACGGAGAAGTTGGTCTATGGTAATTGCATTTCGTGGATCGTTTGGTTTCTCCCATTCGGGCACAGGCGCCGGTTCGTCAATAGTCAGTTTTCCGCTGTAAACAAGGATTCCCACTAGAGCATTGATTACACTCTTGGTCATCCCGTAGCCAGGCAAAGGGGTGTTATGTTCAAAACCCCGAGCATAACGCTCTGCTATTATACGTCCCTCATAAACAACAACCAATGCCTTGGTCTGGCCGTATTTTTCGGAATCAGTTTTTTGGATTTCTCTGTCTACTATATCATTAAGCTTTTGGCGATCAAGATTAGATGGAAAACCTTCATCCGAAATACTATCACCGGCAGGCCAAGGTAATGATTTTTGATATATAGACTCCGGTGTTAAATCACCCACAGGCTGGGAACGAAGTTCTTCATCGGTTAAATCAACCAGAAGTGTCGCACCAAGCCCTTCACGGAAAATGGCACGCCGTTTGAACAGTCCAAAAGCTTTTGCCGAGGCAGTTTTATTTTCAATATTTATTTCGAGATGGACAAAATTAACAAAGCGACGTAAGTTTTGCCTGAGTAATATTTCAGGATTTTGATTTGAAACGAATACTCCAGAACATAGTGTTTTAGCTCTCACACCAGTGGCTATAGGCACACGTTTAATGAGGTAATAATCACCTAAAACAACTAATATGCCGGTTAAAAATAAGATTGTCCAAATAATTTTTCTCTTTGAAATTCTCAACGAGAATTATCCTTGATCATTATCCATAAGATGTTTAATGGGAATTTCATTCAATAATTATCATTTTTTTTGTTGTTTTTGAGAGGTTGTTTTTAAGCTCATATAAGTATAAACCACTCGGCACAATTTCCCCATCGTGGTTCGTACCATTCCATTTGACACTATACTTCCCCGGCGAAAGTATACCGGTTAAAAGTGTATTGACCTTTTGCCCTGCTGCATTGAAAACCGAAAGGTTAAAATTATCTGATTTAAACACATTAAATGAAATAGTAGTGTAAGAATTGAATGGATTTGGCATGTTCTGATGAAGTAAAAACGATTCAGGTATTTTATCGCTGCCGTCATATACAGAGGTTGGCGTTAACACTGAAACAGTTTTAACTATTGGAACCGGCGACCTATATGATGAGAGGTACATATCCATGAACTGTGCAATATCTTTATGATTATGAGAGAATATATCTTCGGCAAATTCCGGAGAGAGCGACTGGTAATACATCCCGACTTCCACTGTCAGTGTTCCAGCATTTTCCGGAATGTTGATTTTATAATGAACAATATCGACTCCAGTACCTTCGTTTCCGTTTTTGCGGTTAAAATCGTTGTCCTCGGTAGCTGCTCCGATAATCGCGATATCCTGATAGCCCGGAACATCAGATACATAACCCAGCGGAGGTATTCTGTTGTCTTTGAGGTATCTTGCGGCTTTGAGGAGTGTCATGGTTGGTTCGCCGAATTCATCAGCCATCACCGTCTCGTATATTTGCACAACGTTATCATGCGATATTATGTTATTATGGAGTTGATATGGTTCTCTTGGCGTATAAATTTCATTATTTTCGTCCCACCTACCGGAATCAAAGAGAATGGAATCGTTCTCTGCAGTAATATGCACCCTGAGCCAAGCTCGCCGGCTCGGAAATCCGGTTGGAAACTTATGGCCGGATTTGTTCACAACAGTAACATCAAGAGATAGTAATCCTTCGGAAAGATGCGTTTCAGATGACAGATCAATTGCGTTTTCCAGCATCCCTCCTGACTTTTCTATGGTGTTTTCAAAATGAAAAGATGAGGAGGTAGCTCCGAGAGTTTGAGCGTTATCTTTAAAGATCGAAGGAATCAGTATATTCCCTCCGACAAATTCGTGTTTCCAAACAGGAATGCGTTGTGTTTCAAGCCATGGGGGACGGACAGATATTGTCATTGATTCATTTACGTGCGGCATGTGACAGGACTGACAGGATACAGTTTGCGACGGATATACACTGTTTTCCCATTCCAGGTAAGGGGTTTGTTCGGGAAAATGGCCTGCAGGATTCCCGCTGCTATCAATATAGGAAGTAAACAGAGTATGGCAGACTGCGCAGAGTTCCGATTGTTTGATATGGGAAGAATATTCGGGTGTATACCCCACCATATTTATCATTGTCGCTGTCAAAGGTGTTGTATATGGTCCGAAGATTATACGATCATTTTGTATGATGAAATGCCCGGAAAAACTATCTTCCTCGCCAAATCCTTCTGCGTCAATCTGATGACAAAGCGTACAACTTACTCCGTCAATCCCCTTAGGATCTTCGTCGAGAATATCCAGTGAATACACATCAGAACCATCGGAGAGAAGCTGCGTTCTGCCCATCGGAGCATGACAGGTTGTACATTTGTCTTCAATTGCTGAACGAAGGTTTGGGAATTCAATTGTTTCCGCCCTCACTTTCGAACGCCACAAAGGATCTCTCGCAGAATTCGCCATCATTGAGGAGCGCCACGAAAATGGCGGAGAAATATCTTCTCCGTCAAAAGTGCGAAATGTGCCAACTCCTGATGTATGACAGGTATGGCAGTTACCCGAACCGGCAAATAAAGACGAGTCGAAACGTAACAATTCCTGTGCTTCTGTACGAAAACAAATACAGTTAATAATCACTATCAATATATATGTTATTGTTGAGGGATATTTCATTATTGTATTATCCAGTTGAAAGGACAGCTCCCGCATTTTATTGATTTCAAACTTCAAAAATTTGTTTGCTATGATAATATTAATAAATCCATTCAATCAGGACTGTATTTCGTTATTATTTTTATAAATGAATTATTTGTTTTTTAAAAATCATAAATCATTTAGCATTATATGCAAAAGTGTTTCATGTTTATAATATAAAAAAATAATTTAAATTCCTAAAAATATTTGATATATCGAAAATAATACCAAGTTGCGTTCAAACACATAATAATACATAAAATATTTTCTCGCAAAACCGCAAAGAAATAATGAATTGTGAATTTTACATATCGGGGAATACAGGGGGATTGCCCTACATTGAATTTTTATCTGTGTTCATCCGTGGCTAAAATAATATTACTTTTCTTATTGCATCTTGGTATTATTGGATTACACTGTCCTATGGTCATATTACACTATTTTAGCAGCAGCATCTTGTTTGTTTTTGAATATTTCCCCGCTTTTAGCGTATAGAAATATATCCCGCTCGGCATTCCGACTGCATCCCATCGAACAGAATGATATCCGGCGCTTTGCAGTTCATCCTTCAATTCGGCAACCTTTTGACCGGCGATATTCAAGACGGTCAGTGTAACACGGGAATCCTGTGATAAGACATATTCAATAGTTGTTGATGGATTAAACGGATTGGGAATATTTTGTCTGAGTGCAAATTCAGAAGGCCCTTTGAAAAGATCATCCTTTGAAATCAAAGTTTCGCCCTCGATAATTTCCTTCTCTCCAAGAACTCGTATTTTATACATAAAATGAATATCCCCCACATCGTTTTCCACATCCAGTCTGCCAAGTTGGTATGTTGCAAATGTTTCTCTCCCGGAATTTTCCGGGAGTGCCGCTGCTATCTCAAACATCCTGCCGCCATATGACCTGGTGAGGGAAATACCGTGTTTTTCTTTCGTCCAGTAAACGTCATCAATCAACGTGATCTCAATTTTTTTATCTTTTTCATCCGGTTCTATCAACAAACACATATAGTCGAGCCTACTGTCACATTCAACTGAAAATGTTCCATCCCCGGAAGGTATTATACGGATATTAGCAGTGGAACTCGTTTGGCTGACGTTCTTCAATGCCGGCCTGGAAACCGTAACCGCTTTCTCACTCACCTGTTCCGAATACCAGTTCCATACCCATATAAACACAGATAGATCTTCAAAATCTACCTTGCTGTCCGGTTGGACACTGAGCAGCGGTGGCGTACCGGAAGCGGGGCCTATTTCCTTCGAGATATCCTGCTTATTCCAGGCATCAATGAAGTA
Organism: Candidatus Latescibacterota bacterium; assembly: GCA_018656855.1. GTDB lineage: Bacteria > Latescibacterota > Latescibacteria > Latescibacterales > Latescibacteraceae > JABHYP01. The sequence continues at coordinate 6,231 of JABHYP010000133.1, forward strand.
AGGAAGATCGTCGCCATCTATCTTCAGGTCAAAGTTATAATCTCCGACAATGTTTGTTACAGTGTATGGGCCTTTAACAAACGGCTCTCCCGGATCTTTATCATAAGGTGTCAAACGCAGGTAAACTTTCCGATCAGATACATACCCGACATCTTCGAATAACGACCAGGTAATATCCGCATCGGTATCCGGAATGACTGCAGGATTGCTGGAAACCGTTGCATCATGATATGTAGTACCATCATCAAGCGAATATTCCAGGTTCACAACCATTGTATCATTCTCCGCATCCGACGCTTTGAAAGAGGCCGTCATCCAGCCTGAATATTTCTTCTCCGAATCCATGCTTATATATTCAATGAACGGGGGATCATTATTATCGACAGCTATTTCACTGATTTTCGGGGCGCCCTCTGCGCCGTTGTCAGGTGTGATTTTCAGCCATATAAAAGCATCAATACCCTGAAGATCACTTACGGTTTTCCAGACAAATGAACCTTTATATCCACTAGGTGCAATATTTGTAACGTCACCCTCAATGCTGGCAGTGTTCCATGTTTCTCCCTTGTTGGTTGAATATTCGATATTAAGGCTTACATTACGGTTTTTCTCATCGGAAATTTCATAGCTTATCGTTATTTCGCCGCTCTGTTCTTCTTTCGGGACAACCAATGCCACTTCACACACACCGAAGGTATTATACCTGATTTCAAGGCTGTCAGGATACCCGGCTTCCATATCAGATGGAATAAGCTTGATTATCGCCTCGCCGACACTTTCCGGAAGGTCTTTTACGATCTCCCACCTGAAAGTCGAGGAATATTCAGATGAGGAAATGTTCGCTGTTTCTCCAGTAACTGTTGGTATATTATATGTTGTTCCTCCATCGGTCGAATAAACAACTTCATATGCAAGAACGTCATTTTCTGAATCAATCAGGGTATAATCCACATCAACAAAGTCCACATGGATTGTATAAGGATTTTCAACAGCGAGCTCAACCGAAGGTGGTACATTATTATCGATATGAATTGCATCCGGTTCGACTGTATTGCCTGCGTCAAAATCACTCGCGGTTAGCTTCACCCGTACGTTTTCAAAATCCTTGCCGGGAAGATCCTGAGCAGTATGCCAGATGATTGAATAGTTACTGCCATCGGCAATAACATCACTTTTATCTCCGCTGGTTTCAGCCTCAAGCCAGTTTTTGCGGTCATCTATCGAATAATACATGCTGATGGACACCTTATCTTGTTCGGTATCGGAGGCGCTGTACTGAAAGCTCACATCACCCGACACTTCACCGGCAACAGGCTCCACAGTTATTACCGGTGGAACATTGTAATCAAGATAGACTTCATCAATATCGCCAAGCTCTTCTTTCCCGTTATCGGGAGTTATCCTTATATATGCTATTCCTTCATAACCATTAAGCTGGACATCGCTTTTCCAGATAAAAGAACCCTGATAGTTCTCGGGGGCAAGCGGAGAAAGCATTCCTTCAATGTCGGCGGAATGCCATGTTATTTGGTTATCAGTCGAATATTCGACAGTTAAGCTGACATTGCGATTTTTTGGATCGGTGATGAGGTATGTCACCGTTGTTTCACCTGTCTGTTCACCCTCCGGCAATGTTACGGCAATATGGCTTATACCATAATTATCAACCATAACAGAAAGGCTGTCAGGGATTCCCTCTCGTTTATCAAACGGAACCACCTTAAAAATCACAACCCTGAAACTATCTGGAAGATCGGCAATGGTATTCCACAGGAGTGTTCCCTTGTAATTTTCACTGGTGATATTATCCGGCATTCCCCCAACAGTGGCCTGACTGTAAGTTTCGCCATTATCAAGTGAATAGAGGGCTGAAATACTGAGGGTATCGCTTTCCGAATCGTTCAGTTCATAGAAAAACTCCATTGTGCCGGAATACAGACTATCCGGATCGGCCACAGAAAGACTGATATACGGGAGAAAATTATTATTAACTTTGAAAAGATTGGAGTATGACGGAACACCCTCTTGATAATCTATGGGAATTACCTTTAGCTGAACATTGCTGATAACAGCGCCCGGAAAGTCATCCAGAGTCTTCCAGATGAAAAATCCGCTGTAATTATCAGCGCTTATATCAGTTAAGTCGCCCAGAACACTCGGAATTCCCCATGTATGCCCGCCGTCAGTGGAATAATACACACTGAGGCTGACCGGATCATTTTCAACATCAGAAATCAGGTAGTTCACTACAGCAACTCCGGAAACTTCTGCCGGGAGATCGAGAATACTGATCTCCGGATTTTCATTATCATCATCGGGAGAAAAGATGAGAGATACTTCTTCTGCAGTATTGTTAAACAGGTCTATAACATCTGTTTTAGAAAATGTAATCATATCATTCGGCAGGGTTTGGCCTCCGTCCAGAAGCAGGAAGTATTGGTAGTCCTCGTCTTTTTGAGAAACATCTTTGATGCCTTTCTGAACTGTCTGTACGGATAGGTTGTGTGAAAGAGAATATGTTTTCGGTTTGAGAACCGTGCTGTCAATCACTGCCTCGTTGAAATTAAAGTAAATCGTGTCGCTATGGGCGTATCCCCAGACTCTTTCAAATTTCGGTGGCTCATTGTCAAGTGTCAGCAATAAATCCATGAAATTAATAACCGTGGAGCCCGGAGGATTGCTTTCGTCGGACACTTCCACTCGAAGGTGTAAATCCTGAAAATAACCTTCACCGGCATCAGCCCTACTGTCCCATTCAAGCGTATCCTCATAAGCGCTCTGTTCTATGTCAAGAGTATCTCCGATAACGGTTGCCGGTCTCATCTTCCCGTCACCGTGAGACCACATAACATGGGCGCTAACCGGATCATTCTCCGGATCAGTTATAAGAAATGGTATGAGTATCCGGCCGCTGACAGTATCTGGCAGACTTACCTCGATGTCCGGAGGGCCGTTATTAATGAGCTGGAATATTTCATTTTCGTCACCGGTTCCTTCGTCATGATCCCAGGGCACAACACGGAATTCTAAAGTAAAGGTTTTAATTGACGGTTCATCGAATTTCGAATGCCATACAAACGTGCCATCATAGGCAATAATATTGTCAGCACCCGATACATGTGTTGTTTCGGTCCATGTTTCACCATCATCAATACTGTAAGAGCATACGAACCTGATCGTGTCGTTTTCGGTATCGGTGATATGGTATTGTATTGATAAATCACCGGATTGAGGAGAGTAGATATCCTCAAGCACTGCCTGCGGCGGCTCATTCAGATCAACATTAAGATTTTCCGTTACATCCGGCATACCTTCCTTAAAATCAAACGGTGTGAGGCGAATCCGAAATACAAAATAATCAATTCCCCCGGCAAGTCCATTTAGGTAATTCCATTCGAAAGAGCCGGTATATTGGCCCGACTGTATATTTGAAAGGTCTTCTAACGGAGACCCGGTAAGCCACGACGCCCCGCCATCTTTTGAATACTCGAAAAGAAGGGAAACAGAATTATTTTCCACATCTGAAATGCTGTATGATACCGTAATATTACCGCTTACATAATCAGTGGTAACATTCTGTATGGTAACGGTCGACGCCTGGTTA
>JABHYP010000134.1 GCA_018656855.1 Candidatus Latescibacterota bacterium
CAATACCTGGACGCTTTTTTACTCACAATGAAGCCCTTGATTTTTGCGTTGCTGCCGCATCGTACAAAGTGAATCGTCTCCACGAATTATTTGCGAAGATTCTGAGAGAAGAAGTCGCCGCATCCCGTGAACTGGAGCAAATCGCTTTCAGCAGTAAGCCTGTTCACGTATTTCGGAATGAAGTCAAGACCACAAGAGGTGATGGCAAGATAAAATAAATGTCTTGAACTGGATTATTGCCCTGTGCCCGAACTGTCACCGGCGAGCGCATTACGGTCAGGATAGGGCAGAGTATAACGAACGGCTGACAGAGATTGTGCAAAGTATTGAAAAAGGTTAATAATAAATGAGCGAGTACTTTAAAAGTCCAGAGGAACTGAAAAAAACTTTCTGTCTGGATGAACATGCTGAATATGAGGAATTCACTCCCTTTGTAAGAGGGGATATTGGATTTAGTGTCAAGCGTCCTTATCCATCAAATATACCTTATAAGCCACCTATCACAAGAGAGGGTAAACCAGATACTGTCGTCCTTATTCGCGTTTTATATAATCCTGACAAATTACCTCACGACAAACTCGACTCGCAACGAGTGCCATTATGGTTAGACATTGGAAAATATAGCAAGTACAGGTATAATTTTTTCGGTTATAACTATGATGATGAGAACTGTCCAACAAAGGAATCATTGGCTGCAAGCAATCGTTTGCCAGCACCAGTTGAACTTGTTTCCATCGGCGAGTATTTTTTCAACCACGAAGAGGAAACTTTCATCAATTATAATGGTAATAATATCGCTGGACACGATATACTTAAACAACTTTTCGACGAACACTGCGAGACTACTCACGGTATAAAACGTCAATGGTGGAAAGCTATAATCATTATCGCATATTTATCAGAGTCATGTATTAAGAATTCAGAAAAACTTCTAAGATTCTTATTCAGAAAAGGATTCTCTAAAGAAGTCGTTCCTCTCCGACCATATAGAAAAAATGAACTTAAAACGTTAGATGCAAAATCCCTTGATATTTTTGGTTACAGTGCATCTAAAAACGTTGTTATGACTTATGCTGTTCTTAGTTTCGCAGTATATTCCCTCATATACTTGTTGAAATTGCCACCCAACACTTTTGTTTTAGGCATTTTCGGCAATGGATTATTATTGGTTTGTTTTGTATTAATAACCTTACCTTTGCTAGAATATGTCGGTCCTTTAATCTTGCTTAAAATCCTAAATATCTTCATACGAATTCGAAAATGGAGCAAACGTCATTCTCCTCTCTATGATGAAACTCGTAGCAGATTCAGAAAGAGATAGGGATAATTGAACAATTGCAACCAATAAGGGATGAATTTCCAAGGCCTAAGCCGCATATAAGTAAATTATCACTGTGACCGACCACTCTGCCTAAATCCGATATATGCGGGCAGGACTGAGGATGTGCCGATGGAAGAAGCGGCGACCAGACGTGATTTTGGATAATGTTTTGTAGTTGTATACAGGGAGTAATAAAATGAGTGATACAGTATTTATTTTAGGTGCAGGAACTTCAGTAGATGCAGGTGTTCCACTCATGGGAAATTTTTTAGAAGAAGCAAAAAAAATGTGGAAAAACAAAGAAATTAAAGATGCCGATGAAGACTTTGATAGAGTTTTTGAGGCTTATGGGAAATTACACCCAATTCATTCAAAAACGACAATTAATACTTATAATTTAGAAGAAGTAATTTCAATATTTGAAATGGCTAATATGTTAGGGAGTTTTGAAAATTATAAACCAAGACAACTCAAAGATATTATACGAAGTTTCAAGACTGTTATTGCTAAGACTATTGAAAACAGTATGAAATTGAAGGTTAATAATGGTCAAATAATGCCATTTAGTCTGCATAAACGATTTGCAGATTTAATTCGTTTTTTTGAAAATGATGCCCGTCCTAAACATTCCGTGTCTGTCATTACATTTAATTATGATATAGGAATTGATTATGCTTTTCACGCCAATAAATATATTTCATATTCTTATGGATTAGATAGTAAACGTGATAATAAAGATAATATTCCACTCATGAAATTACATGGTTCAATTAACTGGGGAACATGCTCAAAATGCAAAGCAATTGTTCCTTATTACCTACACACTTATTTCAATGGAAGAAATATATCAGCTAATAATGGAAAAATAAAAATTACAATTGGTTCAGAACTTAATAAATACGACCATTGTGGAGAAGAATTTCCACTTCTTCCTGAACCAGTTATTATTCCTCCCTGTTGGGATAAATTTTATCATAGCACAAAACTGTCTCAAGTCTGGAAACAAGCAGCAAAAGAATTAAGTGAGGCTGAAAATATTTTTATTATTGGATATTCATATCCAAAAACAGATGCATTTTTTAGATATTTATATGCATTAGGTTCTGTTGGTAATAGTGTAATAAATAATTTCCGTGTTTATAATATCGATGAGAAATTGGAAACCCACTATAGAGAACTTATAGGCGCTTCAGTAAATGAACGTTTTGAATACATACCTGAAACTTTTGAATATGCAATAGGGGATATTATACTATTATTTTCATAAGACCACCCCTCAATCCACTCCCGCAACGATTCCCTCGTATATGATTAATGAACCCAAGACCAGAAAATGGCGCCTGAAAGTAGCAATATATAAAACAATAATGAAAAAGCCACTCGCAAATCATCTGCAAGTGACTGTTATTATGGTAAATATTTTGGTGGAGCTAGTCGGGATTGAACCGACGACCTCCTGACTGCCAGTCAGGCGCTCATCCCAGCTGAGCTATAGCCCCACCTTATCTATGTAATATAAACAAACCGGTGTTTAATGTCAAATTTTTCCTAACCGAGACGCTTGAGAAATTCGGCCTCAGATAGTGTTTGTATGTCTAAAGCGACAGCCTTGCCATACTTCGATCCCGGATCGGTTCCTGCAAGTACATAATCCGTCTTTGCGGAAACAGAGGATGTTACCTTTCCTCCACGGGACCGTATCAGGTCTGACGCCTCGTTACGTGACATGGCTGCAAGCGTTCCGGTAAGGACAAACGTTTTTCCCGCAAAAAAATCATCTGTTACAGCGGGTTGAGGATATTCAGCCTCGAACGGCAAACCGCACTCCCGCAAACGTTCGATAATATCGATGTTGCCGGGAGTATCAAAGAACGTACGGATACTTTCAGCCATAGCAGGCCCGATATCCTCTATCGATTCAAGAGTTTCCATATCAGCCTTCATGAGCGCGTCTATAGCGCCGAACCGGTCGCTGAGAATGCGCGCCGCGCCTGCACCGACATGACGGATTCCCAAACCGTAAATAAGATGTTTTAACTCCCTCTTTTTACTCTTCTTAAGGGCGTCCAGTATGTTTGAGGCGCTTTTATCTCCCATTCGTTCGAGCAGGGCCAGGCTATCATATTTAAGTGAATATAAATCAGCGTAATTTGCGACAAGTTTTGATGTAACCAGTTGAGAAACTAGCGATTCGCCAAGACCCTCGATGTCCATAGCCATGCGTGACGCAAAGTGAAATATGCTTCTTTCCACCTGTGCCGGACAGCTTGCATTGATACAGCGCACAGCGACTTCATCTTCATCCCGTACTAAATGAGAGCCGCAAACAGGGCAGTCTTCGATAAACTTGAATGGTCTTGCATCGGGCAGTCTTTTTTCCTTTACAACCTCGACAACCTTGGGGATTACATCGCCGCCCTTCTCTATTAATACGGTATCCCCGATACGTATATCCTTGCGTGCTATCTCCTGTTCGTTATGGAGTGTCGCGCGGCTGATGGTTGATCCGGCAAGCAAAACCGGACGTAATGCGGCCACCGGAGTCACAATTCCCGTACGGCCTACCTGGAAAAGTATGTCTTCAAGAATTGTCTCTGCCTGTTTCGCCTGAAATTTATAGGCTACAGCGCCGCGGGGGCTTTTAGCGGTTGCCCCGAGACTGCTGAACTGAGCGTGAGAATCGACTTTTATAACGATGCCGTCAATATCATAAGGCAATTTATCGCGTTCAGCTTCCATTTCTGCGGCAAATTTCATGATCTGTTCGGGGCCGGAGCATTTTCTTCGATTTTGACTGACCGGAATACCCAGTTTCATAAGTCTTTCCAGCGATTCCCATTGTGAGGATAGCCTTTCACCGGACAGAGTCAGCCGGTAGGCAAGAAACTTAAGCGGGCGTTCCGCAGTCATTTTCGGGTCCTGAAGCTTTAACGAACCCGCAGCAGCATTCCGTGGATTGGCAAACTCTTTTTCACCGGCGTCCATGCGGTTTTCATTCATACGCAAAAAGTCGTCCCGCTCAAGATAAACTTCTCCCCTGACCTCACAATCGCCATCGAAATCCGGCAGTTTCAGGGGTATCGAGCGTATTGTCCTTACATTTGAGGTTATCTCTTCACCCGTGACACCGTCGCCTCGTGTAACGCCCGACCGTAGAATTCCGCCCTCGTAGTGAAGAGCAAGCGCAACACCGTCAATCTTCAGTTCACAGATATAACCGATATCCTCGCCGGGCAGGAGATTACGAATACGGCGGTCGAACTCGATGACCTCATCCTCATTATATGTGTTTGCGATACTGAGCATGGGGCTGGAATGAGTTCGGGTAGGGAAATCTTTTGTGAGATCGCTTCCGACACGCATTGTCGGGCTGTCAGGCGTTTTCAGTTCGGGATGCGTTTCTTCGAGGGTTTCGAGTTCGTTGAGAAGGAGGTCGTATTCCTGATCTGTAATCGTCGGTTCGGCAAGCACGTAGTAAAGGTTGTCGTGCCCGCGAATGAGCCGTTTCAGCTCTTCTATTCTTTTTTCTGGTTCCATTCCTTAATGTTCCTTTTTACAAAATCTCTTGCACTGTTGAAAAATTCTATCGCCAGCGGAGTTTTATAGTCAGGAAATGTAGTCTCCAGCGTAGAAAATGTTCCTTTAATGAAACGAAGAGTAACTTCAGCAAAAACGCCCTTTCCGATGTATATGCGATGGCTATAGTCTTTTGTGGAAGCAAGGACAAGTTTCGCCAGGGTGACATACCCCGGATCGATGTTCACTGTCCGGGAAGGTTTTTCCATATCTCCGGGGGGCAGCGTTAGTTCCGTTCCGTTCGCAAAAAGCTTGATGTCCGACAGGGTGTCAGGTTCGACAGGACGTTGAAAACAGTAAAATTTTTTTTTCAGCGCCCTGCCCATTTCGGCAGTGTAATAATCGGTCATATCGAAATCAAAAACAGGGCTTTGTATCTCAATCGGGCCGTATTCTCGTATGAGCGCGTTCTCCGCCCCATTCAGACTGTTTTCATCG
>JABHYP010000135.1 GCA_018656855.1 Candidatus Latescibacterota bacterium
AAACGGAAGGTCGTATAATTCTTTTAACGTTTTCACAAGGGCTCTGGCTGTGCGAATCGATAAATGTTCAAGGTTTTCAGCAGCGCACGGCGGAGGCACAATGAGTGAAAGCAAAAGTCCTTTGCCCTGTGGTGAAATCCAACTCCTTCCATGAGTTCCACGGCCGGACTTCTGCTCTTTTGCAGTAATAAGTGTCCAGTGTGAACAACTTTTCTTAACAAGGCGTTTGGCAAAATCCATTGTCGAAGAGATAATATCGAGTTCATGCCAGGCAATTAATTTGTCATCAATATCTATGGTTTTGATGAAATTTACCGACATATCGTTTTCTTTTATCACCATTTATATCACTGTGTTACGACATATATTAATTTAGTATAAGAGTATAGTTTCTATTAAATCTCATCAAATAATAAGGTAAAATCACTGTTTTTCACTGAATGGGTCAGTATGCCGATAGATATGTAATCAACACCGGTTTCTGCAACAGCTCTCACTGTGTCAAGATTAATATTTCCAGAGATTTCAATGCGGATTGTTCTTTCGTTTTCCGCATTAGATTCATTTATTAACTTAACAGTTCTTTCAATTTCCGATAGATCCATATTGTCAAGCATTATAATATCAACCGGTGTATAGACGGCTTCTAGGACTTCATCGTATGAGTTGCACTCCACTTCAATTTTGGTGTTTTTATGACATTTTTTCATGTGAGATAAAACCCTGTCAACTGCAATGCGGATACCGCCAACCACGGCGATGTGGTTATCCTTAATCAACACCCTGTCATACAGTCCAAACCGATGATTATATCCTCCACCTGTACGTACAGCATACTTGTCCAAGTGCCGCATGGTAGGCATCGTTTTTCTTGTATCGAGTATCTTTGCATGACATCCCTGCACCTTATCAACGTATTTCGCGGTAAGCGTCGCTATTCCAGTGATACGGCCGAGGAAATTCAATGCAGTCCGTTCCGCTTTGAAAATAGATGCGACCGAACCGGTTATTTCTGCAATTTTCTGCCCATTTGAAAATTTTTCACCATCCTTTAATAGCACCCTTGTTTTAAGAGAGTTGTCAACTTTGTGAAACACTTTCATCGACACATCTATCCCGGCCATAACACCGCTGTCTTTGCTGAAAATATAGGCCGTGGACTCAAGACTGGAAGCAATAGTAGCATTCGTGGTAATATCTCCGCTGCCAAGATCTTCCGTAAGAGCTGTTTCTATTAAAGTATCAGTAAGTTTCGCCCATTGACGTTCCATAGTTTTCTCATGCATGAAGCGATAAAATGTTTCAGGTTTCAGGTTCCAAGTTAGTAAATGAACCCAAGTTTGTTGTTATATTACATAGATATATTATATTAATATAAATCTTTATGTATTTCACTCTTGCCACTCTTCTGCTAATTTTTTAATAGTTTCGGGGTAAATTATATGTTCCTTTTCAAGCACCTTTTTCTGGAGCGTTTCTGGCGTATCATCAGGTTGTACAGGTATATTGATTTGTGCAAGAATACATCCGTGATCATACTGGCTGTCCACAATATGAACAGTTGGACCGCTTTCTTTCTCGCCGGCAGCGACTACAGCTTTATGAACATTCATCCCGTACATGCCATCTCCTCCGAATTTCGGTAGAAGCGCAGGGTGTATGTTGACCATTCTACCTTGATAAGCTCCGAGAAGGATATCACCGATCTTTTTCATATAACCCGCAAGCACAACAAGATCAACTTTGCGGGATTTCATCTCTTCGGTTATTTTCCAGTCTGCAGCTTCGGCGCTTCCTTCTGTAACTCCGCTTATGTGCAAAGCTTCAATCCCATGATTCACAGCTCTTTTAAGCGCTCCCGCTCCCGAATTGTTGGATATTACAACAACCACATCCGCCTGAAGGGAACCGTCAAGACTCCTGTCGATAATACTCTGTAAATTAGAGCCGCCGCCCGAAGCAAGAACTCCAAGTCTTAACCTTTTCAAATATACTCCTGAAGGCAAAAAATAGATTCCAGATTTTGAATTAGTCCATTGTTATATGAAAAATTGAGTATTGTATATTTGTTATTTATCTTCATCCTTTACACTTTAACCTTTTACCTTGTGACTTCTGCCTCTTCGTCCCTTATCGCCTTGCAGTCAAATTCGAATTTAACAAGCCCGAAAATCACTTTGCCAGAACGCCGCCGAGAGCATACGGTTTTATGAGGTATTTTTCCCCGCTCTTTAGAATATCCCGTGCAGTAACCTTATTAATACCTTCGTTGAATTCATCCACGAATTCGTATCCGACACCGAGAATTTCGTAATGTCCTAATTTTGACGCCTGACCTGAATTGGATTCCTGTTCCATAATGTTCATTCCCCTGAGGAAACTTTTTGTGTTTTTTATTTCCTCAGGTGTCGCTTCATCATTCGCCATACGTCTTACTTCTTCAATCAGAACCTGTTTTGCTTCTTCATAAGAAGAGGGCTTGGTGCCGACGTATGCCGCATATATACCGCTCTCACGGCGAGCGTTAACAAATGAAGAAAC
>JABHYP010000136.1 GCA_018656855.1 Candidatus Latescibacterota bacterium
ATATTGGAAATGATCTGCAACAAATGAGAAACGCATCGGATAAACATTAATAAATCCGAGTACGGGAAACAGGGTTCCTGCAAAAAAGAGCACTCCGGCAAGCGGCCCTCGGCCAATTCGCCTGCGTAGCAGCCATAATGAACCGAAAACAGCAAGCGCTGACAGTAAAAACAGATACTGCCACCATATTCCCTGATCGATATTCCAGCGTGGATAAATAAAAGTGAGCCTGAACGGCAGGAGGAGTTTTCCTGCATAAAACCAGAGAACACGGCCGGCAATAAGGCATCTTTCAATAAAAGAGTACGCCCATTCTTCCCCTTCAGCTCCCACAATCGCCTTTTCCATGAATAATGTGACAAGACCGAAAAAAATGCCTGCGATGAAAAAAGGAATAATTTCCATGATTTCGCGCCGCCTGATACGGTTTTGTTTCCACCAGATTATAAGTAGAATCACCGCGGGCATCGAAGCGGTAACAGTTTTGCTCAGAAGCGCAAAGAGAAACAGGGCAAGCGACAAGATGTAATAGTTCCAATTGCGTTTCACGATTTCCGATTGTAAGGTAGTTTTATTTTCGGATGAACCGGCGCCAGGGCGGAAAAAATGTAGGTATGAAAGAAGCGAGGATAGATAGAAAAAAGCCGAGAGCACATTCTTTCGCTCGCTTATCCAGGCAACCGACTCTACATGCACAGGGTGAAGAGCGAACACTGCAGCGATAAACCATGCTCCAGGGATGAAAAGCCGCTTCAGCACCATCCATAAAAGAATCGCAGACGCCGCATGCAGAATCACATTTACAAGATGATAGCCGTACGGATTCAATTCTCCAAACTGATAATTTATCCAGAAGCTGGTATGAACGAGGGGATAATACTGCGGGATAGCGCCGAACTCAAACCAGAGACTTCGAAGTCCGGCAAAACTTCTCAGTGTCATGTTTTCGGTGACATGGAGATCATCATCCCAGATATAACCTCCGCGCATGGCCGGGATATATGCAGAACATGTCAGCAATATAATTAGGCATCCCCCCAGAATAAAACTGTTCGCAGACATCTTTAACACGTTTTCTTCTCCGAAAAATTCATGAGCAGGTTGCTAAATGAATGGTTTTTTCTAATCAGAAAGAAAAAAACAGCACCTGTGCATACCAGAAAAAGATAACCTATATCTAATGGTGAAGGCAACACAAGAGTTCGATGATTCAGGGAGCATTGAGCCTTTCACGGGCAAGTCGGGCTTCCTGCGATTTGGGGTAGGATTTGATGAGGCGGTTAAGTGTATTAATTGCAGTTTTTGTTTTTTCAAGCTCAAACTGCGCATATCCTATTTTCAGCATTGCCGCAGGCACTTTAATCGATTTTTTATAATTTTTCAGGACTTTTTCAAATTCAGTTATTGCAAGATTGTACTTTTTCTGACCGTAGACAGCCTCACCCAGCCAGTACTGAGCGTTGCCGGCAAGTTCATGCTTGGGAAACTGCATGAGGAACGATAGAAACCGGCTTTCGGCAAGCTGAAACCTATAGTTTCGTATGTCTTCAAGTGCTGAATCATACAGTTTTTCAGGGTTAACTTTCGATGTAACTGCGGACGAAACGGGAAGATTTGATGTTTCCGGAGTTTGGGAGGTTTTTTCTACTGAAGGTTTGGTCTCTACTGTACCGTAAAGCTGAATTAACTGAAGTTTATCGAGTAAACCACGCAGCAGTTGGTTGATTTCGTCCTGACGGGCTGCAATGAGTGATATGTTGTCAAGCTGTTCCTGCGACTGGGCTCCCATAAGCGCCCGTAAGCTTTGTGTAAGCCTGTTTTGTTCACGGAGAAGGCTGTCTATTGAAGCCGTTGTATGTTCAATAGATAAAAGGCGGGATTCGACTTTATCATTTCGATCGTATAGTTCCGTGCGCAATTCAACAAGATCTTTTTTTGTGGCGCACGATACAGTCAAAAAAGAAAAAATATAAACATTGATGAATACGGACAATATACGTAAAGCCAAATCCCGTCTTTTCATAATTTTGTATTTCTTATAGTAAACTTTATCTCGATGTAATAATAAATTCACAGCGGCGATTTTGTGCCCATGATGTCTCATTGTGGCCAAGAGAGACCGGGCGGCTTTCTCCGTAAGAAAGTGTGGATATACGTGAACTCGAGATGCCGTATTCTATAAGATACTGCCTAGTTGCATCGCAACGGCGTTGGCCAAGAGCCAGGTTATACTCATCAGAGCCACGCTCGTCACAATGTCCTTCTATTCTGATTCTTAATGTTCTGTATTTCGATAAAATAGCAGCATTATCAGCTATTGATGATCTCTGGTCAGACTTGATATTTGACTTATCATAGTCGAAAAATATATTGCTGAGTTTAAGGTTGGAAGGTGCTTTAAGTCCTTCTTCGGTTTGTCTCGGAGCTTGCTGTACCTGAGGCTGAGGAGCAGGTTTTCTCTCAGGTGTTCTTGTTGTCGGAGTTGGTGTCTGAGAGGTTTTTTTCTTTCCGCAGCCGGTGGTAATAAATGCAAAAGACAGTGCGAGACCCAGAGTTAAAATAATTGCGAGTTTGCATTTGTGCATTTTTGTTTTCCTTTCCTTCATTTTTTAATAAACTTACCCTACCGTACGGAAGAAATGCGGACATCGTTTCCGGAATCGGCGGGTGCCCATGCAGGTGAATAACTGTTACCATCTATCGTCAGGGGACGAACATTAGAACCGTCCCAGTTCATTATGTAGAGATTTTTTTTCCCCGTGCGATTTGAAGAAAATACAATTCTGAGTCCGTCAGGCGACCAGTGAGGGTCCTCGTTTGAACTCTGTCCGTATGTGAGCATTGTGACATTATCTCCGTTTGTCGCGGCAGTGGCAATATCAAAGCCAAAGTCACTCATGATTACGAAAGCGATACGGTCTCCGCGCGGTGACCAGTATGGTGATTCTTCATGCGCATTCAGCGTTAAAGTCAGGCGTCGCGGATTTGTGCCGTCACTGTTCATAGTATAAATTTTCGGAGCCCCCGTTCTGTCGGAAGTAAACGCCAACAGTTTCCCGTCAGGCGACCATGTTGGTGAAGAGTCTATTCTCAAGTGATTGGTCAGTCGCCGTATTCCATTACCGTTTGATTGGCATGTGTATATTTCAGCGTTACCATCACGCGATGAAGTAAACGCCAGCAATCCGGGATTAACCGTAGACCATTCCGGGGCAGAATTTAATCCAGACCACCGGGAAATATTTACTGATTGTCCGGTGTGAATATTTATCATCATAATAAGCCAGTTATTACTACTCAAAGATGAGTAACAAATGGTATTACCGTCAGGCGACCAACTCGGTGACATGTTGAGCGTTCTCGAAAAGGTCAACTGGCGGGGATTACGACCATCGGCATCAATCAGGAAAATCTCATCACTTCCAGCGCTTGACGTGCGGATAAACGCAATCTGCGATGCCATACTTCCCCTTATGCCGGTGAAGTGCTCAATAATGTCATCGACAATCACATGCGCGCTATACCACGGCTTTTCATTGATGATACGATATTCTTCGTTGAACAGGGTTAAAGCTGTTTTAAGATCAAAAAGTTTAACAATTACTGAATTTCCGTTATCGCTCTCCTCTCCTAATAAATAATAACTTGCCCCTGCAGTTTTCCATTTCTCAAAAAGACTTCCTGCAGCGTTTTCAATACTGTCAGAAAGTGTTTTGACCTCGAAAAGACCGCAATTATATAAATCATTCTCAATCGTTTTATTGACGGTATTAAATGTATCCGTAACCTTTTCAGACTCGAAACCACCGATGCCTACACGGATTAGTCCCGATCCTCCAGCCCTTACTGCCAGGTACACATCCGACTGCGCAAAAGCATTTACGCCTGTTAGAACCTGTATTATATAATAAAATGCAACAAGAGGCAAGTATAACAATAATATTTGTTTTTTAATAAGCTTTTTTTCCTTATTTAATAATTTTCGTATATAAAGTCCATGTGAATGCCCAGTTCATTTCCCGTGAAATCTTCTGGCAGCAAGGGAAAGGGAGCAGATTTCGTGACAGCGTTCATTGCTGACATATCAAAAGCTATATTTCCGGTGCGTTTTTCTACAAAAGTTCTGATTATTTTGCCTTTCCTGTCGAGCTTAAAGAATACTCTTGTAACTAATGATTCATTCGATTTTGGCGGACGCCAGTTTTTTTGAATCTTATCACGCAGCTCAAGAAGATATTCAGGATATTCAAATTCGGAATCTACTTTTATTCCGGGGATGTCTCTTTTTGTGGACTTTTCTCCGGCCTTCGAATTTGTGGAACTTTTTTGTGTTTGAGATGATTTCCGCTTTGCTATTTGTTTGGGTCTATTTGTTTTTCTCGGCAGCTTTTTGTCAGGTTCGATTACAACCTGAGGTATCCTGGACTTAGGTTTTCCCTCCGGGGCAGATTTTTTAATCAACTGTTCGATTGATTCAGGAGATACTGCTCTGACAGGAATAATGGTGAGGCTGGGTTGATCTTCCATCACAAGAAAAGAAGGGATAATCAGCCCGCTGAATACCACGGCATGACCTATTATTGAATATGTAAGTTCTCGCAACATATCGAAAAAAGGCTACTTTTTTAACTTTAATGGTTTATCCTCAACCACAAGCCCTACATTACTACCGCCAATTTTTTTTACAGTGCCGAGCACATTCATAACAGTGCCATAGGGCACCGATTCATCGCCGCGGATGTATACAGGTTCTCCCGAACGTTTCTTCCAGGCATTATTAAACTTTTCCTCAAAATCTTCAATCTTAATCTTTTCCCTGTCGACATATACCGAACCGTCTTTTGCCACTGTTATCATGATACCTTCGGAGATTCTTGCTTTTGATGCTTTTCCGGCGGGAAGTTCCACATCGATTAAATTATGCATCGCCGGGGCGGTAATCATAAAAATAATTAATAGTACCAGTGTTACATCAATTAAATTAACAAATGAAATTTCCGGCTCTAACATTCGCCTCGTTACCATGCCCGTGCCTTAATTTGAAAAAAAATTCCAGATTAACCCTTTGTCCGTTGCCATATTTCAGAATTGAGTATTTATTATTTTTCTTGTCCCGTATCCCTTAAAATAGTTAAGGTATATTCACTTATTCGGTCATGAAGATCCAGGCACTCGTGAATCCAGCCGGAAAACAGATTGTAGCCGGTCATCGCAGGTATTGCAGCACAAAGTCCGGCGATTGTTGTCATTAGAGCCTCAGCTATGCCCGGAGCCACAGCGGCAATATTTGCAGTGCCCTGTTGACCTATGCTTATAAATGAGTACATTACGCCCCATACTGTGCCGAGAAGCCCGATAAGTGGGCTGATGTTTGCAGCTGAAGCTATTATTCCCATACCCTGTTTTAATTTATTAGCTTCATAATTGATAGCGTTGTTAATGATCGGTTCAGGTGAAATTTTCAGATTATCCTGAGTCTTCGACTTGATAAGTCTGAGAATTAAAATTGGTAATCTTTTAGCGCGGCCCTTGCTGAAATGGAGGCAACAGTCCTCCACAAATCCTCGATTTGCTTGGTTTGCAAGCGTTTTTAAAAATCGAGACAGTTCTGATTTATAACGGCTTATAAAGATATATTTATTAATCATTATAGCCCATGAAATTACCGAAATAATTAGAAGTATAAAAAAAATCGTTTTTGCAAAAAGAGTTGAATCAATTATAAGTCTTAATACTGACAACTCTACAGTTGAATTCAATTTTACGCCTTTCATTGACATTACTAAGAATATTCAGAATTTGAATATAAACAATAACCAACAGTACGGCAACAAAACTTTCATTTGGTTATTCATTTCGGAAGTAATGTTCAGAACTGTCCGGTTAGATATTATAGATTCATTTACTAAAGCCCTCTTCCTGACCTTCTGCCATCCCCAGAGGGGGCAGGAATATAAAGCAAATAAATTATCTTATTATTTATAATTGCTTGTATTTTACAAGTTTATTTGTTCAAAAGGATTTTTTTAACGGGCTCTGCTAACCTTGAAAAACTTTTTATTATTAATTATTTAAAAAAAGCTTTTTTTTTGAAAAATTATATATATATTTAATTCAAAATGGAAGTTAGCTTTTATTCACTTCAACTAAGGGGGATTACTTATGCGGAGAAAAGTATCTGCATGCTTCATCATTTTGTTTGTCGCAGTAACGCTTCTTGTTATGTCGGGTTGCGCCGCACAAAAAGAGGCACAAAGAGAGCTTGAATCTCAGAAAAAACAGCTTCAGGCATCCCAGAGCAGAATCAGGGAACTTGAGGCACAGATCAAAGAGTTTCAGTCGAAACTGGATGATACTCAGAGTGACATAGAACGTGTCAGTACTGAGAAACAGCAGGTTTCGAGTGAGGCGGGCGATCTTCGTTCCCGTATAACAAGGATGGATAGGGAAAAAGCTTCGCTTGAGAGGGAAGTGGCCAGCGGAAAAGAAGAAGCGCAAAAAGCTGCAAGGAGAATTAGGAGCCTTAACAGCCAGGTCGCCAGGTTTAAGAAAGAGCTTGTAGAAAAAGAGGAACTTATAGCTTCCAAGGACAGTGAAATAGCATCTCTCGAAGATCAGCAGGCCCAGCTTGCCCGCACTATTTCAGAGAATAGGCAGCAGATAGCACAGCTTGAAAATGACAAAACAGCATTAACAAATCAGATGAATGAAGCTATCGCGGCAAAAGACAGTAGAATCAAATTAACTACTATCATTGCGGTTATTCTCGGAATCGCTGCGGTCGGCGCAGGAGCGTGGGGTGCAACGAAGAAATAATAATGTATGAAATAAAATAATAAAAGGGATGAAGCAAAAACTTCATCCCTTTTTGTTTTAGTGGAGATTACCGTCTGACAATACGGAATCCAACATCGCTGTAATTCTTATCAGGATTAAAATCCCGCCTTTTTGACGATGTACAGTCCTTAGGCCAGTCCAGCCAACTTCCGCCGCGCAGGACACGTTCCTTGCTATTTGAAACGCCGGTTGGATTTTCTGTTTTTTTATCTATCTCGTAAGACCTTTTACTGTACCAGTCGTTACACCATTCCCATACATTGCCGTGCATATCGTACAATCCGAACGCATTTGCTGCTTTCTGGGCAACCGGGTGTGTTTTTTCACCGCTGTTTCTTTGATACCATCCCGCTCTGTTCAACGCACTCTCGCCATTGCCGGAGTTATATTCCGAACCGATATTGCCGCGGCAGGCGTGCTCCCATTCAGCTTCGGTCGGCAAACGGAAGCCGTTTTTGCTGAAATCACACTCTCCCGTACTGAGGTTATAACATTTCTCCAGGCCGAGCCTTTCACTCAGCCTGTTGCAAAACGTTATCGCATCTTTCCAGGAAACTTTTTCAACAGGGCAGTTGTCATCCAGTTTGTGAAATGAGGGATTGGAACTCATGACTGAGCTGTACTGCGCCTGTGTTACTTCTGTGTTACTCATTGTAAATGCTGAAAGTGCGATAGTGCGCACAGGCTTTTCGTCGCTGTCTCCATTATTTGAACCCATCTTAAACGTTCCGGCGGAAATATCCGCCATGGTGATAGACAGTAAAGAAAGTTCTGTGCTAATTTTTTTATTAAATGTTTCCTGTTTCTCGATAAAGGCAATCTTTTCTTTCGCATCATTGCTGTTACGCCCGTCAGGAAAAGAAATAAGGTATGTGGAATACGATTCTTTTGTATTTCTATTCATGGCTATGCGGAACGCCTCGTTGTCACGCTTTGCAAGTTCCTCAGCATTTGCCCTTTCTTTTTCAGCAGCTTCTTTGTCGAGAGCGGACAGCTTATCACGTGCTTTATCAACATTTTTGCCAAGTGGAAACGCCCGTAAATACGAAGAATAAGCCTGTACGGTGTTGTCTGCTTCAGCCTTACTGTATGCCTCGTCGTCTTTTTGTGCGGCCTCGGCCTTTGATCTTTCTTCTTCGGCGCTACGTTCTTTTTTGATTCGAGCCTGTTCATCTCTTTGTTTCTGTAATGACTCTTCTCTGAGACGTGCTTCCTCCAGTTCTTTCTCCTCAAAAGCAGCTATTTTTTCGTTGGCCTCATCAGTGTGGAGTCCTTCCGGATACTTTTCCAGATACGTAATATAGGCCTCCCTG
>JABHYP010000137.1 GCA_018656855.1 Candidatus Latescibacterota bacterium
GTATCGGAAACAAAAATCTGACCGTTGATATGAGGTTTGAACTCGATAGCGTCATAATCGCAGAACCATGCGCAGACTCCGCATCCCTCGCAGGCTATCGGGTCAATTCGGAACGTCCTCGGAATTTTTCCGTTGCCCGACCCGTCAAAAAAGATAGCGTCAAAGCGGCACAGTTCCTCGCACTTTCCACAAGCGACACAATATCCCGATTTTATCCTGGCTATGCTTCCCCCGGTGAAGTTTTCACGGCGTCGGATGGTTGGCTTAAGTATAAGGTGGAGGTCTGCGGCATCCACATCACAGTCGGCAAGCACAACATTCTGTGCGAGTGCTGCGAACGATGCGACAAGGCTTGTTTTCCCTGTTCCGCCCTTTCCGCTAATGATAGTCAGTTCTTTCATCATTTAACCTCACGTTTCAGGGCGGACAACAGATTCATAAAACACGTTCTGTATTCCGGAAGCTCATCTGTTACGATCAATCCTTTTGAATACGCTTCCGCTATCCGATTGTCATCGGGTAACTGCGCCAAAACCGGGATGGAACCTTTTTCACAGTATCTCATGGTATCCTGTGTTCCAATATCATATCGGTTGATAAAAACACCGAACTTGATACCGAGTTCTTTGAGTACCTCTACGGCAAGCTTCAGATCATTCAGGCCGAAAGGAGTCGGTTCTGTCACAAGCAAGGCATAATCCGCGCCATGCAGCGCTTCTATAACCGGGCAGGACGTTCCCGGCGGGCAATCCACAATAACGAGCCCATCTTCAGGAATATGAAGTTTCACCGCCTTGATAAGCGGAGGCGACATAACCTGCCCTATGGCGAGTTTCCCGTGGACAAACCGGATTTTGCCGGTGTGCCCGGTTTCAATCATGCCGATTTCCCGCTCTTTTAGTGCAACCGCATCAGCGGGACATACAGAGTAACATCCTCCGCAGTCATGGCACATTTCCGGGAATACGAGCGGCTTTTCACCGATCATGATTATCGCCTTGAACTGGCATATCTCGGCACATTTCCCGCAGGAAATGCATTTATCCTCATCAACAACGGGATAAAGCATGGTAGCTTTGGGGATTGTTTCAATCTGGGGTTTGAGAAAAATGTGGCCGTTTGGTTCTTCCACATCACAGTCTACATAAGTGACACTTTCAAACGAGGTATCCCCGATCCACGCGAGATTTGTTGCAACTGTGGTTTTACCCGTCCCGCCTTTACCGCTGGCAATCGCTAATTTCATATATAGTTGTCTTTTCTTAATAAACTGTAAAAATAATAATGAAAAAAAAGGAAAGACGGAAGGGAGCAGACCCTCCCGTCTCAATATTCAATACAGGTTACTTTTTTTCCTTTTCAGATTCTCTCGACTCGAGTTCTTCGATACTTTTTTTGATACTATCAAGCATTTCTGTGAGATATTCGGACGGCTCTTTTAACGCTCCGAGTTCCAGTTCCGGATTACCCGCCGGCACGATTGGGCCGCTATATCCAGCGGCGTCTGGAAAAGGTGATGTTCCACCCGCATATGTCGGATTAGCTAATGGAGCCGGTGCAGCATATCCTCTGCGAAACCCTCTTCCACCACCATGGCCGTACCCATGGCCACATACCATACCGAATCCCTGTCCGCCATATGGATTCATAAATCCTGGCACGGGATAACCTGCGCAATTACCAGCTGCTCTTCCTGTCATAGGACCCTTTCCATTTGGTCCTGTTCTGTCTCCTCGTGGCATCTTAAACCTCCTTTATTGATTAATAAACTTCTGTAAAGTTTTTATTTGATAAGATATGTATTATTAATTAGCAATATATATCTTATTATTTTTCATCCTCTTGTCATCATTGTACCGCACTTCGGGCATGTAACCTGGGTGCATGGCTGCCCTGCTGTGTGTTGAGTTGTAGCACCGCAATTTGGACAAATACATTGTCCATCGGGTCCAGCTTTGTTAGGTCCACCCATCCGACCTCTTCCCATTCCTGTGCCACTTGCCGGTCCTGTTCCGTCTCCTCGTGGCATAAATATCACCTCCATTTTTTATAAATAAAAATGAAATCAGATTTTTTCCCTATCCATCTCTCTTTTCGTCCCTATTTTTTCTCTCATAAATA
>JABHYP010000006.1 GCA_018656855.1 Candidatus Latescibacterota bacterium
CAGATATTACCGTTTCACCTCGGAGCCACAATGAATTTGCGACGGCACTTCTTTCGCGCTCACTTCAAACCGGAAAAACCGTATTTCTGGCAGACATCTCCAAAGGACTGGAAGCACTCTGGAAAAGCGGAAAATATTACTCCATTCATGCCGACCTTGATGAGAATACGGGTATACTCTCAATTGAGCTGGCTGAAACCCCCGGTACAGCGGTTATTTTTGTAAAAGCCCGAAACAACGATGAAAACATCGAGAATAATTACGAGCTTTCATCACATAAAAACGGTCATCCATCCATGCAGGCCGTAATTACACGTGTCGATTCCCTTATCAGGATTATCCGCTCCGGCGCTTATTCATTTGCAAAGATTACGGATATTGAAATCGATGAAACTTCCGATATATTGAACATACGTTTATCAGCGCCCCAGGTCACCAGAATACATATCGATAAAGGACTGTCATCAAGGCATTCCATGATAATGAGGGAAGTCGAAATTAATGAAGGTGAAATATTCGATTTGAGAAAGGTTATGCGCTCTGTCGAAAACCTTTATGGCACAAATCTTTTCGAACTTGTATATATCGATGTTGAATCTTACAATGGCGGTGTGGGAATACGGATTCATCTCAAGGAAAAAAAATGGACAGTTGCGCGTTTCGGACTTCGTTTCGACGAGACTTTCAATACTGAAGGGCGGATTATACTATCTCGCGAGAACATTCTTGGATTTGGCAATATGCTTTCATTTACCGCGCAAACTGGCCAGCGGACGAAACTACTCATGCTTGAAAACAGAAATAACCGCATCTATAAGTCTCTTTATTCATTTAGTTTAAAAGCTTACAGGCAGTTTTGGAAACGTCAGGACTTTAAAAAACATTCAAACTTCCTTAATTATGAAGACCAGCGTATTGGTACAGTAATTTCCGTCGGCCAGCAAATGGACAAACTCGGAAACGTCATGGTTCAATTTAAATCAGAAACCATTCGAATTCGTTTTTCCCCTTCCACACAAATGAAAAACGAGAATAAGGAACTTCGCAGTATTGTCGTCCGTTCGCAAATCGACAGCTACGACCGTTATCCATTTCCCAAAAAAGGTTTTATGAATATTATATATATTGAAAGCGCCTCAGAGGTTTTCGGGGGAACGGAACAATTTGCAAAAATATACTGGAGAAGTTCTTTTGCAAAATCACATAGGAAAAATACCCTTAACGGTACGTTTTCTTTAGGAACAGCAGATCCGTCACTGCCCGGCATAGAAGCTTTCACACTCGGAGGCGATGCATCGCGCCTTAACTGCTACGATTTAGACAGCGCCGGATCACATTTTTATTCTGATTTTCTCGGTCTGTCCGATGAAGAAAAAAGAGGGACGCGGCTGGCGGTCGGAAAACTGTCTTACAGGCGGTTTATACCAAAGGCATTTTACATCGATCTTATATACAGTATCGGCAATGTATGGGAAAAAGGCTCTGTCATTACTCCACGGTCGCTATTACAATCTTATGGTGTCATGGGCACATTAACTACATACGTCGGGCCGCTGAGTTTTGGCTGGGGAGTCACTTCCGAAGGTAACGAAAGGTTTTATATGTCTGCAGGCTGGGAGTTTTGAGAGAATTAAATAAGAAAAATAATTACGAAGTAAATTAAACCAATATTTCCTCCTGTATAAATGATGACAATATATCAATAACGGTTTTTGTTTTGCCGGAGCTGTAAGGGAAAGTAACTTTATACATATTTCCGTTAAATTCAATAGTGAGAACATACCTGCCGCCGAAAAACTTCCTGTTATCTGAAACCAAGCATGTATCAATACGCATAAGCTCGGTCGAGACTAATTTACTGCCGATCCCTAAAATTAGCCTCCGGTCTGTTAATACAATATCGCACGGTTCTTCGGATGATTTTTCGTCTTTTTTGTTCATCCGAACTGAAGTACCCGGAGTGATAAAATTGCCCCGTGGAAAAATTGTAAGTACATGCTCATTATCCTCAAGCGTTACTTTGTTAACCCGAAGCCAGACGTCATAACCGTTTTCCATAATATCGAAAGGCTGCAAATCCTGTTTTACTTTCTCGACAAGTCTGCTTCTCACCTCATCGATGTTCGCTCCGCATACCGGGCACATGTCTGAAACAGTATCGATAAGCGTACGGCACTGATTACATTTTCTGTAAAGCGGATGATCACACTTTAAACAAAACTTTCTTTCTTTAATGTTAGCCTCGTTGCAGGCGGGACAAAGTACTGAATCAACCAGCAGAGTTGCCGGGGCGGGAACTTCGGAAAAAGTAGCGGCGGGTTTGGGCGGCAATTTCCGATGAGATTTGGATTTATCTGGAGATGAATCCTGTTGCGACTTGATAAACGCAAAATAATGGAAACCGTCTCCCGATGATTCCATATCGCGGCATGCAGTGGAAACCTCTACAAATCCAATTGCATCTATATTTGC
>JABHYP010000138.1 GCA_018656855.1 Candidatus Latescibacterota bacterium
ATGATGATCACGGCGGTATTGTACAGGAAATCGAGCGGCAAAACAACACCGAGATAAAGGCGTAATAATTATTTTAACATAACTTCAGAAAGTTCCCTAAATCCGCAATTGAGTGATTAATAAATGTATGTGAGATAAGCCCCGCACCTCACCCGGAACTCACCCCCTAACCCCCTCTCTTGCCCTGCAATAGAGGGGGAACTGGTTTGAAAGGAGCTTTACAAATGGATGAACAATTAACCATTACTGAAAAGCGTTATCTCGATGAATTTTTAAAGTCCGTAACCGAAACAAAACTATCCCCGATATTTTCATATCTCTATTCAGGCGTTATATCTTTTTTTGGTTTAATTCTTTTCACTGCCGCCGTAATAATTACCGTACAAAATCTCACTGACAGGGTTGTATACTGGGTCCTCATTCCCGGTGTAATCGGGGGGATTGGAACAATTGTATTCGGTTTGATTCTACTGGAATATTTAAGAAAATCAGAAGAAAAGAAAAAAATGGCGGCGATTATAAAGAAGTTGCTACAGTAAAGGTAAACGAAGTTGTTCTTTTAATAAATAATGTGACATATTCAGCTTAAATAAGGAACCTTCATTGCGAGGCACAGCCAAAGCAATCCCTTTTTTTTGAGATTGCTTCACTCACTCCGTTCACTCGCAATGACAGATGGTAATTACGTTACAGTATTTATAACACTTTGTACTAATGTTATCTTGTCAACACTGCAAAGCCCCCTAAATCCCCCGGCGGGGGACTTGTTCGTGCAGTTTTCGAGTATTTTTTGCCCCCCTCCGGGGGGTATGGGGGGCTGTATTTAACATTATTCCTCGCTTTAACCGCTCCGTAGATTGAAATAGTACACAAAATAACAGAATCTCCTTGACTTCATTAAAAATGGCGAATATTTTTCGGATATTAAAATGCTTAAGATTGAAATTTATACTATTACACGTATTTCCCAGATTTTTCATTGGAGTCTTATATAGCCAAAATATCTGTATATAGGTTTTTAACACAGTTCTGTATAAGCTCTAGTTAGGCTGATATGCCCCCCTTCTCAGATCATTGTGAAAAACCTGATATATCAAACATATGCTGCTTTTTTAAGACGTTACGGAAATGGCAAATCTATCTCAAAAACGGCTATAACGAGGCAATCCCTAGGTTTCGGTGTTTTGCCTATTTAACCCTCGAGATATGGAGAGATTAAATGAGACTGACGATAACCGAATCACAGACCCGAACGATTGCTTTTCTCGTTGCGTTAATTATTCTTGTTATTGGAGGAATTGCCGGATATATAATCGGTGGGCTTTTGCTGTTACTTAGCATTGAAGTCGCTCTCCTCGTGGCAATTTTCCTGCTCAGACCAATTTTGAAACCAAGACTTGGACATTTCAAGACGAGACTCGCCACACTCGTCATTTTCGGCGAAATCGCCTCTAGTATCTTCAGAGGTGAATCATGGATCGTCCTACTACTAAATTTTGGCGTTCAACAAATCGGTTTGCCCCCCATTCAACCAACAGAACCACATCATCAAATTCTCCTTCTCACAATTACTGGAGCCGTTCTAATTGTATTAACTTGGCTTTTCGAGCGGCGGCAAATATTGACACCTGTGACAACTATCATCGCCGAAGAAGATGAGCCCTTCCAGGAACCAGACTATAAAATACTGAGGAATCGATTTTGTAAATTCATGTACAGCTACCTTGATAGGATCGATGAAGAAACAAATTGGAGTGACAACGATTACACTTCGCTTGAAGCTGAAATTGAGATGACCCGTCAACACGGAAAAAGTTCTATAGTCATAGCTGACCTCATCAAAGCCATCCGTAAAGACCAGAAAAGTCAGTCATTCCTGCTAATTGGCGACCCCGGATCGGGAAAGAGCGTTTCACTACGTCGCCTAGCGCGTGAACTCTACGAAGAGGTGCCCAAGCAAGGAAGTCGAGCAGTCGTTCCAGTTTACATCAATCTGAAGGAATGGACTGGTCCTCAAAAACCAACTGACGAGGATATTAGTAACTACGTTTACCATCATCTCCTGCGGATTTCCGGACGGGCTGGTCAAGGTTTCCTCAAAAACTATTACGAGAAAATGCTATCCAATGGACTGTTTTTTTTCATGTTCGACTCATTTGACGAGATGCCAATGATACTCGACTTTGACGACCGCAGCGATCAGTTGAAACAAATAGCCATAGCGTTCGATACGTTCTTTAAGGATCTTCACAAATGCCGGGGAATACTTTCCTCTCGACCATTCCGCCAACCAATTGGGTTCCGGGGTCACAGACTCACTATTCGTCCCTTTCATGAAAAACAGATCCGAGACGCAATGAAAAACTGGCTGCTCGGAGAAGGACTCGATGCAGACCAGATTGTCCGACGTTTGCTTATCGAGCGTCCGCACCTGGCACCTGCGCTTCGCAATCCCTTTATGTCTGACCTAATCGCTCACTATGTGATACACTACCGCGATAAACTCCCAAGTAGCCATTATGACCTTTTCAATCACTATATCAACAAACGTTTTGATGAAGATACCTCAACTCTTGAAGAATTGAAGTTGACTAAAGAAAATGTTATAGATGCGGCAATTGAAATCGCTAAGAACATCTACAATACTCCCGACAGCGGTCTGGAAATAAGTACCTTGATACTTAAAAATACAATCAATGATCCGCAAATTGAGGATAAAATTAAAGCAATGCAGTATTCGCGTATCGCCCGGTGGGGCGGAACCAGCATGGAGCGTTTTTCCTTCGTCCATCGAAGATTTGCCGAGTTTTTTGCCGTATGTGCTCTTCTAAAAAATCCCGCCATGATTGACCGCGATGCAATTCCGTCAGACTCTCGCTGGCGAGACAGTTTCGTCGTTTACTGCGGCATTGCCCCTGACAAAGAAGTTAGTCAGTTAACGGAGTATGCTTGGAAAATAATTCAGGAAAACGCCCAAAGACTAGTGACGGGGAATGTTCAAGAAGCGAGACCAGCTATTCACTGCTTACGTTTTCTGCGTGACGCTTGCCAATCACGTCTTGAGAGCATCGAGCACTTTCAGGAGGATCTCTCTAAATTGATTGTGGAACTGATTGGAGGGAAAGACTTGTTAAGTGCAAAGATAGCAGCGGAGGCATTACCTATTGTAACCCCCAGTGCACGTACTCGCGGGATTACAACGGCTTTTACCCGAGGAATATCGTGGCTATCAGAAACTGCCCTTAGGTCATGCAGACATCTAGCAGAATTAGAATCTCAAGCCGTGGAGGCTATCCGTAAATATATTAAAACGCTGCCGACGCCAGAACTCCTCAAGTCTTTCAAAGATTTGGATTTTAGCTTAAGCCTTTCAGATTCTCTTCAATCTGTGCGTTTTGGTCACCGAGTTGATACAATTTCGATATTATTATTGTGGATACTGTCTTTAATTATTTTGGTATATATTGCTGTGGCTTCTTCTGTAAAATATAGCTTCATGCTGCTTACTATGGTAATGATTTTTGAAGTCATATTTGGTGTTTTTAGGGGTAGAAAATCATCGAGAAAGAGAAGGTTCTGGTCTATGTTAACATTTCGACCTGGATTTGATTCTTCAATCCGTCTGTTGTTCTTTCTATATATCTTGTTTTCTATGTCGTCTCAAATATTAGGTAATACTCAAATAGATCCAGATCCTTTTTCTACTGCTGTCTTTGATCTTGGCTGGGTGTTAAGTCTATTGTTAATAGTAATTGTTATACCAAGCGATTTTTTTATTAAATTCGTAAACTCGTGTATCCATTGGAAGTTGTCAATATCATGGATCCACCGAAACCTTAAAAGTATTCTGGTTAATGTAGGTAAAGGGCTGTTGTTCATAATTTTTGCTTTATTGCAAATAAAGTTATTTACTGTGCTTGAAAAATACATGGATTGGATCTTATTGATTTATTTTGTCTTTATTTCGGTTATATTTATCTATCCTGGTTGTATTATAATTCTCCTACTGAAGCGATGGCTTTGGAAGATTAGCAAAGATTATCTGCTACTCAAGAAATTAAAACTGGTAGATGAACTCACATGGGCAGCCGTGTACCAAACCACCAACAGACTTCGAACCAATTGGGGTCAATCCCGCTACCTGAAAATGCTAAGAACTCAGAAAATTCATATTACAGATTTAGACGCAATATCTCACCCTTTATCGCTGGTGGGGCCTGATGCAGAAGTAGAGATGGCTCGCTTAAAAGAACAGATTTATGACATACAGGAATAAGCCACCATATTCATGAACATGTGTTTTTTTAAATAGATTCCGCTATTGTAAGAACTATTCGTAAAACACATTTGGTCAAAGTGAAGCGCCACAGCTGATGCTGGGCATTGAAATCCATAGTTCTCTAAAATCTGTAAACATTTTTGAATTAAGCTGGAAATTGTATGGGGCAGGGTAGGATTATACTTCTGTTTCTATACGTATCAACCGCTGACAACTTCAAACAGCCGTTCCACCGCTTTTTCAGTCGAAACATCGGTAACAACATGAACTCCGCCTGAACGGAGGATTTCCCACGTTTCCTCCTGACGGTTGCCGAGAGCTTTTGCGACAATGGGAATTGTGACATTATTTTCGTTGATATACCGCACGATTCCCCGCGCACCCTCGTGAATGGGGTTGATACCGCCGTAGATATTTATTAGAACGGCACGGAGCCCCTTTTTCATCATCATGAGTTCCATTGTGTTGTAAAGAAGTTCTTCGGTTATACCCCCGCCTGTTTCGAGAAAGTTTGCCGGGCGCATTTTTTGAGCTATAATATCCATGGTAGCCATACCGAGTCCCGCTCCTGAAGCGATTATTCCGATGTCGCCGTCGAGGTCCACGTAGGTTACTCCTATTTCACGTCCCCTGCGTTCGAGGGGATTTTCGATACGCTCGATATCACCGGGTATCTTCTTACCGAGGCGAGAAACTGCGGAATCATCGATCTCCAGCACAGCATCGACCGCCATGAGTGAACCGTCATCCAGTACTGCAAGCGGATTTATCTCGGCAATCAGGGCGTTGTAGTCGATAAAGACTCTGTAGAGTCTGATTAGAATATCAGAGCACTTTATGAGTGTTTTCGATGAGAATCCCAGCTTTTTAAATAGATTACGGGCTTCATAGGGGAAAAGCTCCCACTTTGTATCCATCGGGAGCGTGGCGATCTTTTCGGGAAAGCGCTGCGCTGTTTCTTCGATGCTCATCCCGCCTTCGGAACTCACAAGGACAACAGGCTTTCCCTCGTAACCGTCGACAGTGATACCGATATAGAGTTCTTTACTGATAACCGCTTTTTTACATACAAGGACTTTGTGGACAGTAAGCCCCTTTATTTCCTTTTCAAGCATTTCTGCGGCATTTAAAC
>JABHYP010000139.1 GCA_018656855.1 Candidatus Latescibacterota bacterium
ATCCACATACTCCCTTAGGAATGAGCCTGCATCGTCACGGCTGTATCCGAATGTCATCTGAGTCAGGTCGTTTGTACCGAAGCTGAAGAATTCAGCCTCGGCGCCAATTTGGTCGGCAATAAGCGCCGCACGGGGAATCTCTATCATTGTACCGACCATGTAATCGAACTTAATTCTTGATGTTGATTTGAATTCATCGGCAATCCCGACAGTCATATCGCGAAGAATCGTGTACTCCTTTAAAGTGCCTATAAGCGGTATCATTACTTCGGGTACAACCTTAAGGCCTTTTTTATGGCATTCGATAGCAGCGGAAAAAATGGCACGCACCTGCATCTCATATATTTCAGGGTATGTTATACCGAGACGGCAGCCGCGATGACCGAGCATGGGATTGAATTCATGGAGGCTTTCCACTTTTCCCTTTATGATCTCAAGGCTTACACCCATTTCATTTGCCATTTCCTTCTGTTGATCCTCCTCCTGCGGGAGAAACTCATGGAGCGGCGGATCAAGAAGACGAATGGTTACAGGCCGGTCGCCCATAGCTTCGAAAATACCCACGAAATCACTCTTCTGCATGGGCTCGATTCTGGCGAGGGCTTTTTTACGGCCTTCCACATCATCTGCAAGGATCATCTCACGAACTGCCTTGATACGATCGCCTTCGAAGAACATGTGTTCGGTGCGGCAGAGGCCGATACCTTCGGCTCCCATCTCAACCGCTTTTATGGCATCTCCGGGTGTGTCGGCGTTCGTTCGGATTTTGAGTCTGCGAACTGAATCAGCCCAACCCATGAGTTTGGCGAAGTCACCTGAAATCTCGGGATCGATTGTACTGATCTGACCTTTCAGCACTTCACCTGTGGTACCGTCCACCGAAATCCAATCACCTGCTTTGATAACCTCATCTCCAGCAGTGAACCGTCCTCTTGCATAATTGATTATGATATCGCTGCATCCGGCGACACAGCATTTACCCATTCCACGGGCTACCACAGCGGCATGAGAGGTTCTGCCGCCGCGCGCGGTAAGAATACCCTGAGCGACATGCATTCCGCCGATGTCTTCAGGTGAGGTCTCAATACGAACGAGGATAACTTTTTCGCCTTTCTGAGCGAGTTCTTCAGCATCTTCGGAGTGAAAAACAACCTTACCCGAAGCCGCACCCGGTGAAGCTGGAAGTCCTTTGCCAAGAACTTTTGCTTCTATTTTTGCTTTCGGATCGAACATGGGATGCAGAAGTTGGTCGAGTTGGTCGGGTGAAATACGCAAAATTGCCGTCTTTTCATCGATAAGCCCTTCCCCAACCATATCAACTGCAATTTTGAGCGCCGCCTGTACAGTCCGTTTGCCGGTACGTGTCTGAAGCATCCAGAGCTTGCAATTTTCGATTGTGAACTCGATGTCCTGCATATCGGTGTAATGTTTTTCAAGATTCAGGTATATGTCCTCGAGAGTCTGGTATTGTTCAGGCATGATGGATTTAAGTGTGATCTGCCCCTCGTCGGTTATCGATGCATCGTTTACCGGCTGGGGTGTACGGGTACCCGCTACAACATCCTCGCCCTGTGCGTTCACAAGGTATTCACCGAAGAAACGGTTCTCTCCGGTTGCCGGGTCGCGGGTAAACGCAACACCGGTCGCACAGTCATCACCCATATTTCCGAAAACCATTGCCTGGACATTTACAGCTGTCCCCCAGTCTCCAGGGATGTCGTTGATCTTGCGATAGGTGATTGCTCTTGCGCCCATCCATGAACCGAATACGGCGTTAATGGCTCCCCAGAGCTGCTCTTCGGGGTCTTCCGGAAAAACAATACCCTTCTTCTCTTTTATCATGGCTTTGAACTTTACAACGAGGTCCTTGAGGTCTTCTGTCGAAAGGTCAGTATCCACCTCTACACCCATCTCTTCTTTTTTCGCGTCAATAATGACCTCAAACGGGTCCTCTTCTTCCTTTTTCTCAGGCTTCATGTCCAGCACAACATCGCCATACATCTGGACAAAACGCCTGTAAGAATCATATGCAAAACGCTCATTGCCAGAAGCGGCAATGAGTCCCTTGATTGTTATATCATTGAGGCCGAGGTTCAATACCGTATCCATCATTCCCGGCATGGAAACCCTCGCGCCGGAACGTACGGAAAGTAATAACGGATTGGAAGGATCGTTGAATTTCTTTCCCATGACCTTTTCTATATGCGCAACACCATCTTTTACTTGTTCCTTAAGCTCGGATGGATAGTTGCGGTTCATCTTGTAGTATACGGTGCACATTTCGGTTGTAATGGTGAAACCTGCCGGCACCGGGACTCCGAGGCCTGACATTTCGGCAAGATTCGCTCCCTTGCCCCCGAGTAAATTTTTCATTTCAGCAGAACCGTCGGCGGCCCCACCTCCAAACTTATATACATATTTTTCCGGCATTATGCCTCCTTAATGTTAATTCAACAAATAATTTAAGACTGAATATTCAAAAAAACCTGAAATTTTACAGATTATAAATATACAAAATACAACATAAAATGTAAAGTTAAGATTACACAGGAATATATAGAAAGACACAATAATGAAAATATTTATATTGCAAACTTGTTAATAGTCGAGTATGGAAAAATCGTGAGCTTTTACAAATGTGGATTTATTGTATATTGAGAGCATCATATAAATCCCCATGCCTCTGTCAACATGCCGTGAAATTTACGATTAATTAAGTGTGCAAATGAGTGTAAGAAGCACTTCAAAAGCATTACTCGGAATGTAACAAACCTCAGAGCGAACTCTGCAAAGCATTTCCCAGACACCCTACAACTTCCCCTTGACGTCTCCCCCGAACATTTGTATATATTATTAAATACACAAATACGAATCCCGTCCGAGGAAAAGGTCCATGAATAGTCGGCGTCCATTTATAATCTGGCTAATAATTGCATCCGTCACCCTGTCACTGTCCTGCGGGAAAGACGGTGGAAAAAGCCCAACCGGCCCTTCAGGCTACTCAATCACCGGCCGCATACTCGAAGGCGAAACTGGTCTATCAGGATGCTTGGTTACTATAAAAGTAAATGAAGTTGATACATCTGTTGAGACTGACGAAAATGGTAGGTACACATTCATTGGATTGGATGCGGTTTCATATACAGCAACACCATCGAAAGAAAATTATATCTTCAGACCCAAAAGTCTTTCAGTCGTTGTAACAGATACAGACCAAAATTTAGATGACATTGTAGCAACTAAGACCTACAAAATTTCAGGCCGAGTCCTCGAAAACGGCACCGGATTATCAGGTGTACAAGTTCAAATTTATGACAAAAGCGGAAGTTCTTTTCATACTACAACTGTTGGTGGCAGTTATTTTATTGGCGGTTTTTTAGATGGAAATTGTACCGTCATCTTTTCACTTTTCGGTTATACATTTAGCCCTAGGACTGTAACTGTAACTATTAGTGGCGCCGATGTAACAGTATCAGATATTACAGCAACAAAAGC
>JABHYP010000140.1 GCA_018656855.1 Candidatus Latescibacterota bacterium
CTTGACAATATGTTTGAAAAGCATAAAGATGTTATCGAGGCATATTCGTATCGTATAAAATTTGGTGCAATGCTCAGTAATTTTAGAGAAACGACTAATATTCGTTTGACGGCTGTTCAGCCGCAGATGGAACATGCTGCTTGTCCCCGATTGACACAAAGAATTATCGGAGATGTTCAAGAACCGAACGCATTTATTGAACAAGGTTCCATAATTCTTCCTGAAAATTTAGCGAAAGGGCTAAAGCTCAAAGCTGGAGATGAGGTTGTTCTTGTTGCTAACAATAAGGATGGTTCTATTAATGGTTTGAGCCTGAAAGTATCTAATATCATCGAAGGTTTGTTGGGACCCTCGGGTCGTGATGGCTTTGTGCATATCGATGACGCTAAAATCTTATTACGGATTGAAGGCAACGAAATCAATGAAGTGGCTATTCGTCTGAAAAATCCGGGCAATCTGAGCGGAGTTAATACGTTACTTTTTGATGAATTATCCCGATTTAAAAATAAGCAGAATAAACCTGTTTTTGAACTACATACATGGGCTGATTTATCTCCTTTCTCAAACATTGCTGCTATGGTTGATTTGCTAATCATTACAGTAAAAATTGTTCTCATTGCCATTGTACTCATCAGTATATTGAACGTTATGATGATGTCGGTGTATGAACGTGTCAGCGAGATCGGAACCATTTCAGCAATTGGCACGTTACCGTCGAAAATACTGTGGCTTTTTATAGCGGAAGGTTTTTCGCTGGGAATAATCAGCACAATTGTTGGCAATGTCATTGGTATGCTGGCTTTACTTTTGATTAATATGGCCAATATCCATTTTTCTTTCGGGAGAATGAAAAACATTCTTTTGGAGACCTCAATCGCTCCTTCAGATTTAATTACGGTCTCTTTGATTGTTATATTTGTCGCTGTCTTATCCAGTTTACAGCCGGCGCTTAAGGCATCCAGAATGCAGCCTGTTGAGGCTTTAAGACATGTTTAGGAATAAACTAAGGCAATAAAACATTTAATTAGCGAGTTATAAAATGCAAAGAAAAATAATTTTGGTTCCACTTATACTTATTATATCTACAGTAACCGTTTGGGCTCAGGAAAAAACGGTAAATGAAGCAGACGGCAATGAAATTCTCAAAATAGTAGACGAAAATCTTATGCCAGTTTCATTTGAATCTTACCGCAAGCTTATTAACGAAGAGCCTGACGGCAGTAAAAAGGAGTTTATTTTTTTTACTGTAAAAAAAGGTAAAGACAAAGTAGCCATGCTTTATGTCTCTCCCGCCAGTGAAAAAGGGCGTGCAACTCTGCGTCTCGGAGATAATATGTGGCTGTATATTCCAAATGTCGGTAAACCAATTCGGATTACCAGTATGCAGTCGGTTGTTGGCGGCGTATTCAACAATGCTGATATCATGCGGCTCGATTATTCCGTTGAATATGATGCTACAATAGTAGAACAGAATACATCTGAATATGTTTTAAATCTAAAAGCAAACAGCCAGACAGTTGCTTATGACAAACTGAAAATGTGGGTTGATAAAAATAATATTATGGTTACAAAGGTAGAATGTTATACCGCATCCGGAACATTAATAAAAACATTGGAATTCAAAGATGTAAAAAATTTCGGTGATGATATTATGCGACCTGCGGTTATTGAAACAAACAGTCCTCTGCATAAAGGTTATCGATCGTTGATGATATACTCCGGAATGAAATCCCGAGAATTACCCGATGAAGTGTTTACGCTTGAATATTTATCCAGGTTAAGTGAATTACGATGAAACGTTTAATAATATTTCTTGTGGTAATACTTTGTACGCATACTTTTACCAGGGCATTTTCGCAAGAATATGATTTTGATATTCCAGTGGAAGAGGAACCCAGAATAGAATTTAATGGAAACCTCGATGCGAAATGGGGTATGCTTCAAACAAGAAAATCGTCACCATTTTACGGACTACAGTTTTATGATGATTCCGAAAAAAGTGATTATCTTTCTCAGTACAGGCTTGATTTTTATCTGGATGGTGCATATCGCCACAAGCAAGTCGGCTTATATATGAAGACCTTTTACCAGTATGCAAGAGAAGAGCCGCTTTCACCATCCTTTTATGAATTGTATGGCAGCCTAAATATTTCGCCGCGTTGGAGTATGAGTATAGGGAAACGCCGTTTTAACTGGGGCAAAGGATATGCCTTTAATCCTGTTGGTTATGTTAATGCTGAGAAAGACCCCGAAAATCCCGACCTGGCCTTAGCGGGTAAGACATCTGTTTATATCAGTTATAACAGGAGTTTTACATCCAATTTCGTGCAGAATTTTTCTCTGGGGGCTATAATGTTGCCGCCTGAGGCTGAGATTAATCAAAAGTTTGCATCTGCGGATAAAATCGGAGCCGCAATTAAGCTTTATTGTCTTTTGAACAACATAGACATAGATTTTATGACAGTTTTCAAGAAAGATGAACCTCAACGGTTTGGTTTAGACTTTTCAACCAATTTACGTGAAAACTTGGAAATTCATGCTGAGTTCAGTTATGCGTACGATGAAAATATATATCGTATTGTTGATGATTCAATTTATCACAATAAGATTGACAGCAATTCATATCTTATTGGGTTGAGATATATTAATCGATTCAATACAACTCTTATCACCGAATATTACCGCAACAAAAGCGGCCTGTCAAAAAATGAGTTCACTTCATACGTAAACTATTTGCAAAACAGCATGGAAAGTAATATCCCTGAGTTGGCAAATTCGGCAAAATCGAACATGTCCACTTACTTTCGCTCAAAAACGTTAATGAAGGATTATCTATATGTGAAACTCATTCAACCCGAACCTTTTTCATGGCTTTATACTTCAATTTCAATTTCCACTATTTATAATCTGGTTGATAAAAGTTTTCTTTTTTCTCCTCAACTAAGTTATAAACCATATACTAATTCCGAAGTTTTACTCTGGCCGATTTTATTTTTTGGTGATAATAATACTGAATATGGCAGTAAACAATTTGAAAAAAAGATTGAAATTTGGATGCGTTATTATTTCTGATCCAAGATATTCAACAACATGTCCATGTATACAATAACAATGTAAATATGGGATGGGCAGGAAAGGGAGAGAAAAAAACCGCACATTTTAAAGTGAAATTGAGTGATATTTCATCAACACAATGCAAAGTGCATGTTACATCTATTCGAGGCGGACATAAGATGCAGGAAATTACTATTCCTTAAATTAAGCGATCTTATCAAATAACATATTTTTTATACTTATGTTTTCATCTCCTTAGGAAATTTCTTTTAGTGTTATATGACCTTTAAATGGATACTGCTGTAGCATTTCAATTCCTTTACCCTTCTTTGGGGGGAGGTATTTAGCTCTGGGGATCTCATTTTTCAACAGCTTAATTAGAGTGAATTAGGCCCAACATCTCCAGGAGTCAAAGGACGATTTATTATCGGGGCATCAGAATATTCATCAGCGCCCACATCGACAAACCATTCTGCCGGGCGAGGCAGTTCACTGTTTATATCACGTTCCTGGCCGTCCATATCTTTTCTATTTTCCCACAACAAATGCTGCCATCGCCTGTGCCCCGTGCTATTGACCGCAGGACTATCCTTTGAAATTCTCCAGAGGCCGTCATCGGATTTTGTGAGTTTCGGATCAACAACACGAACAGCTTCTTCCGGTAATTCTCTCCCCAGAACGCATGCGTCGCCAGGATTCCAGAAAATGTTTCCCATCCAGCGAAAACCCGATTCACCTTCACCTCGAATGAATTGTTTGTCGGTACTGACAACGAGATTGTTTGTGATAGTCCAATCCTTCGGAGGTTTATCAAGAACATAACCCTTACCCTTGTTGTATGTGCCAAGATGCAGGAAACTGGCACAGTATGCAAAGGTGTTAAAAGCAAGATGCGCTCTGCCGGTTTCCGGATAAGCAAATGCTTTAGCCCTGCGATCATAGCTGAAGAATCTATCGTGTACATCATAGTAATAAGGCTGATTATCGAAATCGCCCCAGTATGTTAATATGGATCTGCCGGTAAGATCCCCAAAATAATTGTTTATTATGTTGTT
The DNA here is from genome assembly GCA_018656855.1 of Candidatus Latescibacterota bacterium. GTDB lineage: Bacteria > Latescibacterota > Latescibacteria > Latescibacterales > Latescibacteraceae > JABHYP01. The sequence continues at coordinate 4,110 of JABHYP010000140.1, forward strand.
ATTGTTCCCGTGAATACGCACTCCTCCGACACCTTTTTTGTGTTTTGGATTGAGAAAAAAGTTATATTCCACTGTAACGTCGTTAGCACAGCGTATAACAAGCGAACCCCGGCATCCAGTGAAGGTATTATTTCTGATAATAAGCACATCGCTTTTAACCGATACAATTTCACCCTCGCCGTCACAGTTTTCAAAAAGGTTGTATTCTATCAGACCGTACAAAGGTGACAAGCCGCGTGTACCGAGCCGTATAACCTCGAATCCGTTTCCGTTTCCTCGCGGTCTGCCAGCGAAATGGTTGTGATCGATGCGAAAATGATGCTCTCCAGTGCCGATACATATAAACAATCCGGCATTAACTTTATCTTTCATCCAGCAATGGTCGACGCGGTTGTATTCACCTCCGGTGAGATTTATCCAATGAGTCCGCGGCAAAAGCATTTCGATCATCTCGGGCGTAAAACCTTCCTTTTCCTCCATTTTGATAAACAAACTCGTCAAGCGGCAGTGGTCGCTATTCAGCAGAACAAGTGATCCCCATTTCGGCGCAGGATCTCTGTAGGATTCAAGGTAGGTTTGATTTGGAAGGGCATCTTTTACAGCATTTTTCAATGCCCTGTTGTTGAAGGTAAATCCCTCGATTGTAATATATGAACTCTCTTCAATCAACATGGCATATTCGCCGGTGAAACGAGCTTTACCGAGGTTTTTGGCTCTAATGAGAATCGGCTCTTCGTTCGTTGCTTTTAGGCTGATATGCAGTGGAGAATCATCAAATTTGTAATCACCGTCTGCCACCTCGATGACAGCGCCAGGCTTAGCAGTGGCTATAGCTGTTTTGAACTCTTCTTCATTGGTTACTTGAATAACTCGGGACTGTTTCGAAGTGTTTTTCCCGCATCCCATGACAAAACAAATAGTAATAGCAATACATAAAATACACGTAATTACGTTTTTCACTCTTAACATAATAAACCTCCTGCTGGATAGTTTTAGTTAAAATTTAAGATTTAGCTTTCAGGAATTGCAACTGTTTTTTTCAAGCCTTCCTTCCTAGGTTGTTTGCCGGGATATTGTCTCGGATAGAACAATTCCGATACTTTACGGGGTAACTTAAAGCCTTTTGGTTTATAACAGGGGATAGCTGTCTCTCAGTGGTGATATTCAGTGCGATCCATTACATGTATCCATACATATTCGACTCTTTCGTAAGGAAAAACCTTGTTTCAAATGTTTGATTGCAATATTATTAGCCCATATGGTTTTGATATGAGGCTTTATAGTAGCGCTTACTTCAGCGAATTCAAAATGTACCGCTCATGCGGACGCGTGTATGATAAACATTTGACTTTCAACAAGTTGTGGAATACATTAGCAGAAATAATCTGAAATAATAATTCTCATCACATGCGGGAGGTAATTCATGAAACGTTTCGCAACTCACAAAAAGAGCGTTTGGAGTTCAATACTCCAGGCAACCGTCTTATTTGCCCTTTTTATCAATTCAGCGGATTCAATCGCTGCCGAAAAACCGATAACTGTTGTCACATGGGAGGCCGATGCCGAAAAGATTTACGATACCGGCTTCATGCACATGCTCATGAAGAATGACAGTAATGAAGTCATTTTATTCGATATGGATCTTGTGGAAAATGACTCGCCCGGAGCAGGCAGCAGCGAGAAAGGTATTGACCGCGATGTCATCTGGGGACCTGTCATGGCAAGGAAAGTACTTACCATAGACGATCCCCGGACTCATGCCGCGTACCTGATCGTATATAACCATGACCAGGGCGATTATCCGCTGACTATCGATGTTAACGGGAAGAAAACCACAATGAAAACATGGGAAGTCTCCTCCTATTATCAGCATTATCTTTGGGGAGAGTTCCCGGCTCAATGGTTGAAAAAAGGAGAAAATGTCTTTACTCTTTCATGTCCCCAGGCAAAAAGCGAAGAGGAAGGCTGGGTGTTGTATTTATCGCGTGCCGATGAATTCGAAAGAGGCGGCGGTAATCCGGCGAATGTGGGAAAGACTTCGTTCAAATCCACTGACAGCGGCGAAACATGGAAGGAAAGCCCTTTCGGCCCCCTGGGGGATACACGCGCAGAGTTTTCGGTACGCCTTAGTATGGACCGCCATGTGAAGGAAGGCTGGCTGGCGACTCCTGTGATAGATCTCTGGCGCGGTGATTCGGAAGATTTCTATGTCAGGCAGCACACCATCAAAAAACTGGAAATAGCGCTGAAAGCCGATGTTCCAGAAGGCGCCCGCATCGAATATTTTATGAGGAGAGGAACAAGCCCCGATCCATACTCGGACAAATGGGAAAACTATGTGTTCATAGGAGAAGGGCGAAACGTCGTCTGGACAGCGGGACGTGAGTTCAACCGTCGTTACCTTCAGCTTCGCATGACGTTTACCGCCGACAATCCGCTTGTGAGCCCTGAATTCAAATCTCTGTCGGTCAGGGCAGAGCACCAGGAACATTACCCTGTCCCCGAGCACAAAAACATCAGGATGTTGACCGTCTATAATCCTGATATCGAATATTCTTCACTGCAGTGGCAGTGGGAAAAATGGGACCGCCCGGAGTTCAAGGAACTTCGGTAACGGGAGAACCTCGACGAACTCCTTGCTGGAACGCAGACACAGTTCGAAAAACAGGTTAGGCTCCTCGAATATGCTTCCGAGCGCTGGAACTGGACAACGCCCCAGCCTGAATATCCCGAATGGGACGCTCTGTCGATAGTGGAACGGATCAATATGGCGGGCGGCGGCGGCATGTGCATCCAGCACAACAATTTCCTGGCAGGAATGTGCATGGCTTATGGCTGGCAGGC
>JABHYP010000141.1 GCA_018656855.1 Candidatus Latescibacterota bacterium
CCATCAAAACCAACTTTCATGCTTTCACCCTCCGGGTGTCCAGAATATGTCTGCAATAAGCGCATGTTACTTATTATATAATAACATGTTATGACATATTACGCAAGCATTTTACGGATTTAATATGGGGAATAGGGGTTATCATCAAAACAGCCTGTAAACATTAAAAAAAATATTAATAACATGAATATTCGTGGTTTTATGTAATAGCTTTTATAAATCGTCATATCATTTTTCCTTTTCTTGAATTGTACTATTGCTTTAGAGTACAAAAATGGGTCGGCCTTGACAAGATATTTTTCCGATGAAAGAATAAAAAATTACAATGCAACCAGGTTAAAAAAACCTGCAGCTGTACAAAATAGCATATAAATTATAATAATAAGTAATTTTTTATGGACTTTGGAGTTTTTTATAGAATACTATTTTGATAAATTGATAAAAATATTATCTTGTATTCAGAAAAGAAAGGTTTTCAAAAAAGCTTATGTAATTATTCCTCTCGATCTTGGAGATAAAAAAAATTGATTCAGGATAGATTGTAAAATGAATAAAAGTCATAATCCATCTGAGACCTGGGATATTATTCTACAGCCCAAAACAGGACTCTTTGAACTTCATTTTCGTGATATCTGGCGCTATAGGGATCTCATAATATTATTTGTAAAACGTGATTTTGTAACATTTTACAAACAAACAATTCTTGGACCATTGTGGTATTTTCTTCAACCGCTCCTCATGACTATTGTATTTACAATAATTTTTGGGAAAGTTGCCCGAATTTCAACCGATGGCCTCCCGCCTTTCCTTTTTTATCTTTCCGGAACCGTAGCATGGAACTATTTCGCGGGTTGCCTCACTGAGACATCAAATACATTTATCTCCAATGCGAGTATTTTCGGGAAAGTATATTTTCCCCGTCTTACTGTTCCAATTTCAGTTGTCGTCATTAATCTCTTGAAATTTAGCATACAGCTTTTACTTTTTCTTGGATTTTATTGTTATTTTATTGTAATGGGTACAACGGTGAAGCCTACTTTTATGGTTTTAATTCTACCTTTGTTTATTTTTCAAATGGCAATGCTGGGATTGGGAGTTGGGATACTTGTATCCTCTCTTACTACAAAATACAGGGATCTCAACTACTTAATGAATTTTTTTGTACAAATCTGGATGTACTCAACTCCGGTGGTTTTTCCAGCATCAATAATACCTGATAGATTCTTACCAGTTTTTATGCTGAATCCTATGGCATCTATCATCGAGGTTTTTCGAGCCGTGTTTCTAGGAACCGGTATGATAAACTGGGGATATATTGCAATAAGCTGGGGTATTACCCTGTGCATACTTTTTCTGGGGATAATTCTTTTTAACAGGATTGAGAAATCATTTATGGATACGGTTTGAACTATGGCAGACACAGTTATTAAAATAGAAAATCTTTCGAAACAATATCGACTTGGTGTAATCGGCCACGGAACTTTGTATAAAGATATTCAAAGCTGGTGGGCACGACTTCGCAGCAGGGAAGACCCGAACAAAAAAATAATGGAACACTCGGGTCCCGGTCTTGACGGTGAACGTTTCTGGGCTTTAAAGGATATTTCGCTTGAAATTGAACAGGGTGAGCGGATTGGTATCATTGGCAAGAACGGCGCAGGAAAATCAACCCTGCTAAAGATTTTATCCCGTGTTACTACACCGACAAAGGGACTTGTGAAGATAAAAGGGCGTGTGGCAAGCTTACTGGAGGTTGGAACAGGCTTTCATCAGGAACTGACAGGACGTGAGAATGTCTATCTTAACGGCACAATTCTCGGTATGACAAGGATGGAAATAAGGCGTAAATTTGATGAAATTATTGAGTTTGCCGATATAGAAAAGTTCATCGATACGCCTGTAAAACGTTATTCTTCGGGAATGTATGTTCGTCTTGCCTTTGCAGTGGCGGCGCATCTGGAGCCTGAAATACTGATTGTTGACGAGGTTCTGGCAGTCGGAGACGCCGCATTCCAGAATAAATGTCTCGGGAAAATGCAGGATGTGAGCAGAACGGGGAAAACAGTGTTATTTGTCAGCCATAATATGACGGCAATTTCTAAATTATGCAATAAAACTATGGTTTTAAATTCCGGTAAAAGTGAATATATCGGTAAAACTGAGGATGCTATAACTCACTATTTACATTCTAAAAGAACTGAATTTGATTCAAAAGTTGATCTTCGAAATACACCAAGGTCTAATAATAATAAAGAGTGGATAATGACCTGGATTTCCCTTCATCGAATTGACGGCAGCGAATCTATAGAATTCAGCGCAGGAGATGATATTATTATCAGGATTGGTTATGAAATAAAAACTCCAATAACTGCATACTGCCAGATTAATTTTCTTAATTACCTTGATTCAAGGGTGATGGCTGTTTCAAGTCTTCACAGTGATATGACATTCGCAATATCCGGGGAGGGATATATAGAATGTTTACTGCGGGATGTTCGTTTGCTTTCGGGTGAATATACCATGATGCTGGATTTTGGCAGAACTTTTCCTCAGAGAGAATGGCTTGATTTCATTCCTGCAGCAACTCGTTTGCGTATAAAAATTGGCAATTATCTTGGCGGGGTCGAATGGGTGAACAGTCCCGGGCATGGCGCTGTTGCGCAGAAATCACAGTGGCAAAATCACTTAAGCAGTTGAGCTATGAGTGTTAAATCAGGACAATCAATATGAAGTTTCTAACGATTAAAAGAGCCGATATAAATAGGGATTTATGGGACGCTTTCGTTGATGTGTCTGATGAGGCATGGTTGTATCACCGTTTTGATTTGCAGGATACCATTGCGACATGGCCTGGGAAAATTGATACAAGCTTTGCAATTACGGATTCAGGTGCTGAAGGAAATATATTGGCATTAATGCCTTTACACAGGCTTGAAGATCCTGATGGAAAAGTTTTTTCACTTAATTCTCTCGGCGGGCCGGCGTTCGCTAACAACCTGGGTAAAAATCAAAAACGAAAAGTAATGAACCATCTGCAGAATCATATTTTGTCTTTAGCATCAAAATATGATGTGCAATTCATAGACGTTGCTCTTTCTCCCATGGCTCCAGCATATCGCGGTGAACGTTGCCCGCGGGTAAATCCCTTGTTGCATTTGGGATATGAGAATACATTGACGCAGTCATATGTAATTGATCTTCGCTTGAGCGAAGAAGAAATATGGGAAAAAATTCACTCGTATTGTCGTACACATATAAGAAAAGCTGAAAAAGAGGGGTGCGCTGTTCGCGAGGCCAGTACTTTTTCAGATATAGAAACGTACTATGATATACATTGCGAGACCTATCACAGAACCGGAGTGCCTCCTCATCCTTTTGAATATTTCAAAGCAATCTGGGAAAATTGCACAACGAAAGGTTTTTCACGAATTTTCCTGGCTGAAAATAATGGACGTATCGTTGCGGCAGATAATGAAGCGGTCTACAAAAATGCCATGAGCGGCTGGACAGCGGCTGGAAGAATCGAAGC
>JABHYP010000142.1 GCA_018656855.1 Candidatus Latescibacterota bacterium
CCAGCCTCAAGATCGGTCCCTGGGACGATCCCGACGCCGATATGGGTCCGCTGGTTACCCAGGAGCACTACGACAAGGTCAAGGGCTACGTCGATCTCGGCGTCGAGGAAGGCGCCGAACTGGCGGTCGACGGCCGCGGGCTTTCGCTGCAAGGCTACGAGGGCGGCTATTTCATGGGCGGCTCGCTGTTCGACCGGGTGACCACCGACATGCGCATCTACAAGGAGGAGATTTTCGGCCCGGTTGTTTCTCTCATTCGGTTTAATAATATTGATGAAGCCATTGATTTGATCAACTCCCGGATGTTTGCCAACGCGGCCTGTCTCTATACGAACAGCGGCAAGACAGCCCGTGAATTCAAATACCGCATACTGCCTGCTATGATCGGCATCAACATCGGTATCGCAGCGCCCATGAGCTTTTTCCCTTTCGGCGGCGCAGGGGAGTCGATGTTTGGTGATATCAAGGGGCAAGGCCGCGAGATTTTCCAATTCTACACTGATACCAAGGTGACTATCTCTCGCTGGCTCTAATATATACCATAATTTTATGTCATATCTATGGCTGTCTGAACTGCGGCCTCGTTAATACTTCACAAAAGGAGTGAATATGCCGTTATTGAATTTTGGCACTATTCTCGGCTTTGCCGCTGAACTGGAAGCGGCGGATCAAGAATTTTATCGTAATGCGGCCAAAAATCCGGCATGCGCTCAACACCAGGAACTTTTTGAGACGTTCGCCCGTGATGAGAAGAAAAACGAGCAGACACTGCTCAGGTCACGTCGCGAACATGTGACAGAAATGATACTCGAACAGATCCCCGATTTTACCCGGGCGCCCTTTCTCTCCGACCGTACAGACGCATTAACTATGAACATGGAGGAGACGCTGGCAAAATCCATAGATATAGAAGAGAAAGCGGAATCCTTTTATTTACAGGCTGCGGAAAAAATAACGGCTCTCCGTGAGGTTTCACTCCTGTTTGAAAGGTTAGCGAAGCGGCGTACCGCGCATAAAGAGCAATTGGCATCACTTAAATAAACAGTGTTTTCAGAAACTGTGTCAGTAATTATACGAAAATATAACAATGCCACGTTATGATGTAAGCGTAGAGGCCATGCTGGATAAGGCTTAAATCGACAGTTTACGATGATAAAAATTTGCTGCGCTCGTGGCTGGCAACCAGGAGGTTATGAGTTCGACCCTCGTTTGCTCCACCAGTAAAAAACGTTTTCCAAAATTGGAAAGCGTTTTTCTATTGAAATTTGCGTCAAAAGAAATATTGGTAGCAGAAATACTCTGGTTTATTAATAGAGAGGATAATTTGTATCAAGATACAAATGCAGCGATATACCTTTTTAGAATACTTGCTATCAGTTATATTAAATATCAACTTACACTTATAAAGAAATATAATAACTATATTTGGAAAATTAAATATCTTCTAAATTCTCCTACAGAAAGGAAATGAATAATATATGAAATTCATCAAGATAACTTTATGGTCTATATTAATTCTAATTTTGCAATTAAATACATTACTTGCGCAGGAATTCCAATTCCCTTCAGAGGAAGAAGTTCTTAAGGCAGTATCCGGAGACTTAATCTTAAAAGAAGGTATATTTAAATCAGGAGAAAACGAGTATAAAGCAGAATACGTAACACTTGTTATCCCGGAAAATCGAACTAAGCAAAGCTCAAGATTAATAAATATTCCTGTTGTCAAAATTTATTCAACAAATGAAAATCCTGTTGAACCAGTATTTTTATTAACAGGCGGTCCCGGCCAGAGCAATATATGGAAAAGTCCAAAAGAATGGATGCTAAAGCATCATGATATTGTAATGGTAGGTTATCGGGGATTTGACGGATCTGTTTTTTTAAAAACTCCGGAAATAATCAATAATCTAAAAGTCAAAAGTGATCCTCTTTCCAGTGAGAATCTTGAGAAATTAGGACAATCATTGAATTTGGCATTTGAAAGATTTCAGAGAGAAGGAATTGATCCTGACGGATATAATATAGTTGAAGTTATTGATGACATAGAGATTACAAGAAAGAAACTTGGATATAAAAAAATCAATTTATTTAGTGCTAGCTATGGTACTCGTGTAGCGTATATCTATGGCCTAAGGTACCCTGATAGTATTAATCGAAGTGTTATGTATGCAGTCAATCCTCCGGGGCATTTTATATGGTATCCGGATAATATGGAGTCTCTATTAAAATATTATAACGAGTTGTGGAAAAAAGATGCAGAAGCTGTTAAAAAAAGCACTGATCTATTACAGACAATGAAAGTTGTTTTAAATTCCTTACCTACAGAATGGAATGGAGTTTTCATTGATTCCGATAAAGTGAAAATTGTAATGTTTTTGCAGTTATATCATGTAAGTTCAGCAGTTATGGTTTTTGATGCGCTTGTAGCTGCAGAAAAGGGGGATTATAGCGGTTTAGCCTATCTTTCCGTTGCATA
>JABHYP010000143.1 GCA_018656855.1 Candidatus Latescibacterota bacterium
CGAGCCGGTCAATATCTTTGAAGTCCTCGATCACCACGACGATGAAACGTTTCCCAACCTGATGAGTGCAGTAAACTACTTCACTGATGGCCTGAAACAGTATCGTGAAGGCAGGTGGGAAAAAGCGATCGGAGCGTTCAAGGAGACGCTCAGCCTGAACCCGGAGGACAAACTCACACACATGTATATCGAGAGGTGCGAGTACATGAAAGAACACTCCCCTGAAGGCGACTGGGATGGTGTCTTTAAGATGACTTCGAAGTAAGACCGGTTCAGATCGATCCGCGGTCAGATGTCGTCTTTCACAATTGAGCATTGAGAATTGAGTATTCATAATTTTCCCTTATGCCTTACGCCTTCTATCTTCTCTTTTTTTCCTTCGGGATTATTATCATAATTATCTTCTTTTGAACAGAAAATTATGTATCCTTACTGTACAGGCTAACACATAATATATTGAAAAAGGAGTGTTGAATCCATGGACCGGCGCAAATTCATAAAAAGCGGAATAGCAGGTTCCGCTGCCTTTGGGGCGGATTCGCATAAAGCCAAAAACGCGCAGGCTGCAATTTTGGAAACTGAGAAGCCTTTGGAGAAAGCCGTTCGATTATATCTTAATAAAAAAAGCCGCAAAAATCCTTTCATTCTCAGTAAAAAGAAACGGCCGCATATTTTCCTCATTACAGCGGATATGATCTCCCCGGATTGCTATCTTTCTTCACGTAAAATCTCAAGGCATGTTAATTTGCCCAATATCAAAAACATCGGCGATCACGGTACACGCTTTGATAATGCCATGTGTACAAGTCCTCTCTGCGGGCCTTCCCGGGCAAGCATTTTTACAGGGAAATATCCTCCGTATTTAACCAACGGCGAACGTGCACCCCAGGGGATGAAAACGGATTTACATTCTGAGGACACAATTTTTCAGGAATACCTGCGAAAATCCGGGTACAATACCAAACATACGGGCAAATGTCATGTTGGCACATTAAAATTCATGGACGCTTTCGGAGAAAATGATGCCGCATGGGATCGTTGGTCTCCGCCTTTACTCGATGATGACAATTATGTTGCTTTTCTCAGGGCAAAAGGTATAAAAAAACCTGTCTATAAAAAAGAGCTTCGCGGCAAACAGTATGACAGAAAATCTCCCGGGAACTCTTATGGCGGCTGGATTGAACAGGAAAACGGGAAAGATTTCCCGGCTAACGCACATTATTCTGCTTATCTTGCAGAGAAATCAATTGGCAAACTAAATGCAGCGTTGCAGCAATCTCCCGATTCCCCCGTTTATCTCCAACTGGACTTTTTTGATCCGCATCAACCTTACTCCATTCCATCCGGATTTGAGAAACGTGCGGCCGATTTGAAAAAACACATAACCTTACCGGAAAGTTATAAAAATATTAGAGATAATAATTTTAAACCTCTGAAAGATGAACCATCTATTTACAGTGTGTATCGTCAGTACTGGGGCGCTTACGATCCCGAGTTGGTAAAAGAATATATACTGTGCCATTATTTGCAGATGGAAATTGTCGACTATGCTGTCGGAAAGTTGATAGACGAAATAAAAAGTCTCGGGATATGGGACGATTCGCTGATTATTTTTACCGGGGATCATGGAGAAATCAACGGCCGTCTCGGTCTTTTCGATAAGGGCGTCTATTTCCAGCCCGATATCTTCCGCGTACCACTGTTTATAAAACTACCAAAATCCGGGAATCAACAGATAAATTCATATGAAAAACCTGTGTCTTCAATGGACATCAGCATAACAATACTTGGCGCCGCGGGGATTCATACGAATGAGAGTATGGATGGTGAAGACCTCAGACAGGTTATGACCGATAGGAAAGACCGCACACCTCTTGAACAGGTTTTCCAGACCGGCTGGCATGTCGGGGTGAATTACGGTGTCGGATATCAGGTTTATGATGACTCCGAACATCACTGGTTTTACGGTTACAATATTAACAGTGGGCAGGAGGAATTGTATAATATGGCAGAAGATGGATGCATGAACCTGATTAATAACCGAAAATATGATGAAACAAGAATCCGTATTGTGAGAAAACTTGGAGAAATTTTGAGTAACGATTCCCGGTGGCTGGGATACTGGTCGACGTTCCGCCTTCATAAAGCTGATGTGCTTCCGAAAAGCGGAGAAGATATGCAGATGTTTGTTCCAGTAAAAAAATAGAGCGCTTCAGAACTTTCCGGTTAACTGTCGGATATTGTAAAAAAAAGTATCCGGCGTAACATTCGGCAAATCTGAACTAACCCCCACTGCGAGATTGCTTTACTCACTCCATTCGCTCGCAATGACATGAATTGGTTTTGGAACAGTATTTATGAGATTTTGTACTAAGTGTAAACCTTTTTCTTTCTGAAACGTTAAAATAATATTGTAGAAATTACTATTGACAAAAGGTTGTTTGCCGATATATTGTTCCGGAAAGGGCAGCTAATAGTTAGATAAGAAGTTATACACCTGCTCCCTGGCAAAAGGATATCCGAAGGACAGAAAGGGAGCTTTCGTAAAAGAGTCTGCAATATATAATAGGACAGTTTTTATTCCAGAGAATTAAATCATGAAAAATTATTTATTTATCATTACAGTGATTACATTGATCCCTTTTACTGCACAAGCACAGAATTACGCTGTGGCGCTAAAGCCCGGAACGTCGGGTATCGGCATCGAAGCTATCAGATCATTCGGCCAACTCTATAACGTTAGATTCGGTTATTCATATTTTAATTACGACTATCGTTATGAAGATAGCGATGATTATATCATGGATTCTACAGTATTTATATCATCGGTTTCAGCCATTTTTGACTGGTTTCCTTTCGAGCGTGTATTCCATATCTCAGCCGGTATATTCGTAAATATGAATGACGTCGATGCAGTATTATCTCCGAAAGAATCGCACGATGTCGGGGGAAGAATATATACACCCGAGATGTTAGGAAGTTTGACCGCCAACATCGATTTCAATAAAGCTGCCCCGTATTTTGGCATCGGTTTTGGGAATGGGTATGGAAAAAAATCGGGATTCCCGTTTGATGTCGGCGCATTGTATCACG
>JABHYP010000144.1 GCA_018656855.1 Candidatus Latescibacterota bacterium
CTTTGTCATAACCATACCATCCGGCTCCTGCAAGGCCTTTTTCGTTATCTCCGGTATAATATTCCGTAGTAGTACCGGCACGGCATGCATATTCCCATTCGGCTTCTGTCGGCAACCTGAATCCGCTCTTTGCAAAATCACATTCCCATGTTGTTTCATCGTAACACCGGTCAAGACCTATATGAACGCTCAGAGCATTGCAAAATTTTACCGCATCATACCATGTTACACGTTCGACCGGAAATTCACCATTTCCTGCAAAGTGTGACGGATTTTCACCCGTGACACTTTCATACTGACGCTGCGTAATTTCCGCGGCGCTCATCTCAAATCCATTTACCTTAATAGTTCGTGTAGGTTTCTCATCATCCTCTATATTCTCAGAACCCATTCGAAATGTACCGGCCGGTAAAGAAACCATCGTGATTCCGTAAATCTCTTCAGGTTTGATCAATTTAACCACATTGGAACTCTGTGAATAGCTTGGTTGGTTGTACGCCTTTACTGAAATTGCAAAAGCCACTGCCAAACAAATAAATAAGTACTTTCTTTTAATCATAATAATTCTCCGGATATTTATATTTTGAGGTTCATGAATCATAATCAAAATAATTTTGCTTGTTATTTTAATTTATCTTAATAATACATATAGTCAAGTCCAATTTAAAGGCGAAAGCTCAATTATTATTTTTTAGCTTTTATGCTTGCTCATACGTAATTGAACATTTTTCTTATTGATACTGATTCAAAATATCTTCCTCAACAAAATTATCGGGGATGTATTATTTAAAAACTTACAGGGTTGATGTATTAGATTTATTTTCATTAATTATTGGCCAATTATCTGATAACTTAAAATTTGGAATCAATTTTCGAGCAAACATACATTCATCGTATAAGTTTTTTATATCTGAATTGCCGGGCTGATTCAATGGATGCGTACCTCTATAATGATATTTCATTGTTTATCATACATATACGTAACAAAATTTATCGATCAACATGCAATAATACTTGTAAAATAACTTATAATAAGGTAATATTTATTTATCACTGATATAGTGAGGGAGATTGACTACTCATGAATTTGATATGGGAATACCAGTTTAAATAATTCAACTATTGTTGTGTCGGGAGATTTTAAAACTTAAATTCATTAACATTTCGCAATCATCTACAAATACTCTAAAGGAAAACAACATGAAAAAGTTAATATTATTGTCTGCATGTTTTTTATTCTGCGTTGTCAGCTTGTCACATGCAGAGCAAGTACCAGGATTTCAGACTGAGCCCTATTTGCAGAATTTAACACATGGCAGCGCTGCAATTATGTGGCATTCGGAAAAACCTGCGTACGGCTGGATTGAATATGGGAAGACCGATATGTTTGGCGAAAAAGCTGACATGGTTGTTGACGGGCTCCGGAACGCCAATGTGACACTTCACAAAATCCGGTTAACCGAACTTGAACCCGGATCGATATATTACTATCGCGCGTGTTTCAAACCTATAACGAAGTTTATGCCATACAATGTTGTTTTTGATGATGTTGTATATTCAAAGACATATACATTTAAGACAATTCCCACAGACTCTCATCAAATATCCTGTGCAATATTCAATGATCTTCACAACAATTACGCGATGTTCGACAGCTTGTGCGCTGCTTTGGAAGGTATGGATTATCAATTCAGTATTTTCAACGGGGATTGTTTTTCTGATCCGCAATCTGAAAAAGACGTTATTGAAGCGTTGAATATTTTCAATGATGGTGTTTCGGCGTATTCTCAGCCGCCAATTTTCATCCGGGGCAATCACGAAACTCGCGGTGCGTTTGCAAGAAATCTAAAGAAGAGTTTTGATTTTCCGGGCGACGAGTTTTACTTTGCCATTACAGCAGGGCCTGTTCGATTCATATTTCTTGATTGCGGTGAGGATAAGACCGATGACCATAAGGAATACTCCGGACTTACCGATTTTACAGGATATAGAGAGAGGCAACAGAAGTGGTTGAAGGCTGAGGTCAAATCGAACGCGTTCCGGGATGCAAAGTATAGGATTCTGGTTCACCACATACCTCTTTATAACCATAATAATAGGGGAATATCTAAATTCTCCCGTGCGTTATGGGCGTCTGTGCTAGATGAAGCTCCTATCGATATTGCAATTAACGGGCATACACACAGATATGGTTTTATACCGGTTAACGCGGATGGTAACAATTATGCAGCATTAATAGGAGGAGGCAGCAAAAACGGAACTGTTATGCTGTTGTCTGCCAGCGATGAAAAGCTTACTATTGAAGTGCTGAATACCAGCGGCGAAATAGTTGACAGGTACGTAAAGCTCGAGAACGAAGAGTTTAAGGTGGTACACTAGAACGCACCGCAACTAAAATGTGGGGCAGATACTTAGAATATACCTGCCCTACGATAAAACGAAAAAATGTCCGGCTTCCATAACACCAACTTGATTTAACGGGCGTTTCTTCTGCTGCGTCTGACAATCTTCACGCCCGCACCAGCGGTAGTTCCTCCCACCGCGTCGTATACCGCGGCGAGCGCCGCTCCACTCTCATACCCCAGGGCTTGTCAAGCCCTTCAGCAGCATACTTCAACGTACCCGACCCCATCCGGGCGTTGATACGGTCAAGCGTCTCCATAATACGCTTTGAGCTGTCACGGTCCTTCGTGTCGAAAAGATCAGCCTGCACATGGTCCACCGGACGGATCTCGCCGAGTACCACACCCGCCTTCTTGAACCGATACCCCGTACGGAATATGCTATCCACGCCCCTGAGCGCATACTGAATCAGTTCCTGCGTACAGTCGGTGCATACGGGGAGTCCGATCACCGTGGAATTGACATACTGC
>JABHYP010000145.1 GCA_018656855.1 Candidatus Latescibacterota bacterium
AATTACGGCATTACACGGGGCTGGGTGGCGCATCACCAAGCTGACATCTGGCGTCAGTCTGCGCCGGTCGGAAACTATTTCGGAAGTCCTGCTTATGCATGTTGGCCGATGGGCGGTCCCTGGTTGAGTCATCATCTTTGGGAACGCTGGCTCTTCGGTGGTGATATTGAATTCCTCCGTGACCGTGCCTGGCCGCTCATGAAAGGCGCTGCGGAATTCTGCCTCGACTTTCTCATCGAGGATGAACGCGGTTTCCTGGTCACAAATCCATCCACCTCGCCCGAACACCGTTTCGTGCTTCCCGACGGTTCTACCGCATCGGTGAGCATGGCCTCAACCATGGACATGGCGCTTATCCGTGATCTGTTCTCCTCCTGCATTGAGACTGCGGACATCCTCGGCGTTGACAGAGATTTCCGTGATGAACTCAAATCTGCACTTGACCGCCTATACCCTGCTCCACTCGGTGATAACGGCGAACTGCTCGAATGGTTCAGGGATTTTAAAAGCTCCGATCCGCACCACCGTCACATTGCACACCTTTACGCACTCCATCCCGGCAACCATATCACGAAATATGGTACACCGAAGCTTTTCGAAGCAGCCCGTAAAACACTGGAACTGCGCGGCGACGGAGGAACCGGCTGGAGCCTTGCATGGAAGGTCAACTTCTGGGCGCGTATGGGTGACGGCGATCGTGCATACAGCCTCATGAAGAAACTTATGAACCTCGTGGACAGTAAGGTGACCAATATCGCTGAAGGCGGCGGACTCTATCCCAACATGTTCGATGCGCACCCGCCTTTCCAGATCGATGGAAATTTCGGAGTCACCGCAGGCATTGCTGAAATGCTCCTCCAGAGCCATGCTCATGAGATCGAGCTGTTACCTGCTCTCCCAAAAATCTGGTCTGAAGGCTGTGTGTCCGGTCTTCGCGCACGAACCGGATACGAGGTTGACATCAACTGGGACAATGGCCGTATGATCGAGGCGGTAATTCTTACAGATTTCCCACAGACCTGCAGGGTTCGGTACGGCGACAAGGTGGCCGAATTCGATGCACAACCAGGTGAGGCTATACGGATTGACGGTGCATTACAGCTTATTCCGGGGAACTGATATATATTGTGAAACCAGTCTGAAAATTTAACCGGATGAATGACCTTTTCCCGCAAGTTGATCAAAAAGTTATGTTAATCAGCCAGCCGTAAGTCGTCAGAGCCTTTCGGCCAGTTTGAAACAAAAAACTAATGTGTAATTATACAAGTTGCAATCGCTTTATTGAACTTACATGTCTAAGGAGGTATATCATGGTAAAAAATAGTATAAAATCCTCCCGCAGAAGGTTTATCGGGCTCGGAACTGCGGCTCTCACTGCTGGCGCTGTCGGATCCCCCGATACATCAATTTCAAAAATGAATGGAGAGTCCGGACAAAAATCATCGCGTAATCTTTTAAATGTCGGTCTTATCCTTGGAGGGCAATCAGGCCACTCACTGGGCCTATGGGGACGACAAATCAACTGCACACCGGGAGTTAACAATGTCCATTATACACCGAGGCGGACTGGTATGTATTTCACACATATATGGTGCATTGACCGTAAAATGGGCGAAAACTTTGCGAAAGCACATAATATTGATTATGTTGTAAAAAATTATGATGATATGGTCGGGAAGGTGGATGGTGTATTCATCGATGCTTTTTTTAACATTCCATGGTATTATAAACTTGCCCGTCCTTACCTGGAGGGAGGAACGCCCCTTTTTGTGAACCGCCCATTTGCAGATTCCATGCGAAAAGCAAAAGAAATGATTTCATTAGCAAAGAAGTATAGAACACCGATTATGACCGGCTCTTCTTTTGAACACCTTGCTATTATAGATGTAATCAACCAAAGGGTAAAAAAGGATACCATAAGCGGTTATGTTTCATGGAATGATGGTACTTCCGATTTTTATTCACATGGTCTTCATGGACTGTGGTGGGCATATAAAACAGCCGGTGGAGGTATAAATGCAGTCGCACATAAAACAGAGGGTTGGGATAAGGGTGGAGGAACGACCTATGTTCTTTATAACGACCGGGGACACGGCCCGTTTATGGGTAAGATTATCCACCATTGTGAGCATAACCAGTTAATCTGTACCAAGTTTGAAGGTGATGACCACATATACGGGTATGATCTCAATATGAACTGGGACCGCCATATGTGGACACCTCTTCTGGTGAGAATTTCAGAGTTGTTTGAGCGCGGTGTCGAAGCACAACCGGATACCTATGAACAGATACTGGAAAAAACGAGCATGTTTATAGCCGGATTCTACTCCACTCTCCGGAAAAATGGTGAATTTGTTGAACCTGGCGAGCTGGATGATGATTGGGCTATCGGAACACCTTTCGGTCATTCGGGTAAACCGTCGATTGAAATTGACCGCGCTTATGCAAAGCTATTCGGACCTGAAAAAGGAGAAATAAAACCGCCTGAATAACTTTCTAACAGGGGCTCATGATTTTATTATAGGGAATATCGGTTATATATTAATTTATCAGGAGGAAGTATTATGAAAAGACGTAAATTTATAGGCCGAACACTTGCAGGGGGAGCTGTTGCCGGCGCCGGGCTTTCTTCCATTGAACCCGGTTCCGCGCTTGCTTATTCGAGGCGCAAGGAGGTAGTCATCCGGGAACAAGGGAAATATGACATTTTGCTAAAAGGCGGACATGTTATCGATCCCGGTAATAATATTAACAGCCCTATGGATGTTGCCATTACAGAGGGAAAAATTGCCGTTGTTGGAAAAAATTTACCTGCCAACGATGCAAAAAGAACAATCGACGTATCCGGTTTGTATGTTTCACCGGGTTTTATCGATATTCATATTCATGCTTTTTACACCTTTAAATTTGAGTACTATAATTATCGTTGGATTATTCCCGATGATTTTTCTTTCCCTTACGGAGTCACCACAAATGTCGATGCCGGCAGCTCGGGAGTTTATAACTTTGATAAATTCAAGGAGATTATCGATAGTTCAGTCTCAAGACTCCTTGCATTTATTAACATTTCAGCTCCCGGTATGGATGCAAATGAGAATGAACCTGCAACATTTAAAATTGCACTCATTCAGCAAAAGATAAGAAAATACCAGGACCTTATTGTCGGTATCAAAACAGCCCACTATGGACCGGGAATACCGTATGACGACATACACACTCCCTGGGCATCTGTGGACGCTGCTGTGAGAGCGGGAGAATTAGCAGGTCTGCCGGTGATGTTCGATTATTCCGCAAGGCCGGCGCAGGGAAAATGGCCTGAAAGGACATATCGTGAACTTATCCTCGAACATGGTCGTCCCGGAGACATTCACACCCATTTTTTGAGCAAAACACCGTATGTTGAAAACGGAAAACCGAGTGAAGACCTTTACAAAGCACGTGACCGGGGTTTTATTTTTGATCTTGGCCATGGTGGAGGAAGTTTCAGGTGGGAGGTTGCTGTTCCGGTGGTAATGGAGGGAAAGTTCTATCCGGATTCGATCAGCACCGACCTTCATTCACATAATACCTCCAACGGAAAAGTACTCAACATGGCTAACGTAATGTCAAAATGCCTCGCCCTAAGAATGCCGCTTGAGGAAGTGATACGCTGCTCGACGGTAAATCCCGCTCGTGAGATAAACCGCCCCGAACTGGGATCAATGAAAGTGGGAAATACAGCGGATATCGCTGTATTTGAGGTGTTAAACAAGGAGATAGATTATATCGATGCAAGAGGCGGGAAAATGAGCGGCGACAAAGAAATTCATAATATTATGACTTTATTTGGCGGTGAAGTAGCTTTTGATCCCTGGGGTTTAAACGCTCTCTTCTGGCAAAATATGCCTGTCAGAAGACGTAGAGGTTGATTTGTCGCAATAATAAATACCAGCAATTATTATGATTTACATATAATATCTTGTTAAAAGCGCTTGAGAGGAAAAGAGCCTCAATCACCTGATTATGAAATTTATTTTTTTTGAAGCTGTCAAAGCTAAGCAAATTTACCTTCGGTGAAGCCTTGACAGCGCTGAATTTAAATTCTGGCTTTCTGTTTATACAGTTTTTCCGTTATAAACTGTTTCTTAAATATAACAAAATATTTTAACAATCATGGTCTGGAGGATTCACCAGTGAACAATGAAAATAGTAGTTACCGTTCAAACTCGATCAGCAGGCGGAATTTTGTGGGTATTTCCCTGGGGGCTGTTGCCGCCGGATTTGGCAGTGAACCGGCTTTTGCCGAGCCGAAACGCATCGCGGCAATAATAACAACATTTTTTAGGATGTCCCATGCTGAAGTTATAGTTGGCCGTCTTCTGAAAGGCTACTATTACAATGGTGAACGACAACATCCACGGATTAATATTGTATCAATGTATGTCGACCAGTTTCCAAATGAACAGTTTGTTCACCGAACGGCCCCTGACAGCGACATGAGCAGGGATATGGCAAAGCAACATGGTGTTCCCATCTGCAAGAACATTCGTGAAGCGCTCACTCTCGGCGGGGATGACCTCGCCGTGGATGGTGTCGTCATAATTGGCGAACATGGCATTTATCCGTACAATATTAAGGGGCAGGAACTCTACCCACGATATCATTTTTTCAAACAGGTTGTCGATGTATTCTCGGCTACCGGTAAAGTTGTACCCGTGTATATTGACAAGCATTTCTCGTATAATTGGGACGAGGCAAAATGGATGTATGACCAGTCAGTAGCGATGGGGTTTCCTATGATGGCCGGTTCATCGCTTCCGGTAACTTGGCGGGAACCGGAACTTGAACTCGATATCGAAACACCCATCACGAAAGCGGTTGCCATAGGTAGAGGCCCCAAAGAAAGGTACGGTTTTCATTTACTTGAAATGCTTCAGTGTATGGTTGAACGACGCAAAGGCGGTGAAACCGGCGTCTCCGCTGTTCAGTGCCTTGAAGGATCCCATGTATGGAACTGGACAGACACTCATCCATGGGCGAAACGGCTGCTTGAGGAGGCGCTTGCCCGGAGTGCTAAAAACAAATCCGGGTCACCAAGAGATAATGTGAGCCATCCTATCCTTTTCATACTTGAATATAGAAGTGGCCTTCAGGCGGCATGTTACCTTTTGAACGGCCATGTTTCAACCAGCGCATTTATCGCAGATATCGATGGGAGAAAAGATCCCATTTATTGTAAGTTCATATTGCAGGGACGACCGTACGGGCATTTCAGCGGCCTGGCGCATTTCATCGAGGAAATGATGATTACCGGGATACCCTCTTATCCGGTAGAGCGGACTCTGCTTACTACCGGAGTTCTCGAGGCTTCCTTTGACTCAACCTATGAAAACGGAAGTATTGTGGAGTTGGGTCGACGGTTGGCAACCCCTCATCTCGACATTGCCTATCGTGCTCAAAAAGAATCACTTTTTAATCTCGGCCCCATGCCGCCTACTGAAAAAGATTTCGGTATCGGTCCTTAAGGCCCACATGAAAAGATAACGGATCGTATTGACTTTAAACCGCGAAGAGTGATTACATACTATAACAAAATAAACCGGCGTTCAGAAGGGGAAAAATAATGAAAAGAAGCAGCTTTGCTTTATGGGTCGCTACGATTTTCTGTGTTGTCGGAATGTGCGGTTTTAAGGCTTACGGCGCTGAAAAAATGAAAATCATCTTCGACACCGACCTTGCCGGGGATATCGATGACGCATTTGCTCATGCGCTTGTCCAGGTAAGCCCGGAATTCGATGTGCTGGGAATTACTGTATGCGACGGCCCCACCAACCGTCGAGCGAAAGCAAGCTGCCGTATGCTTTATCTTGCCGGGCAGGAAAACATCCCGGTCGCAGTTGGCAGGGCAACACGTCTTGATGATCCCCATCAGCGGCAGCTTAACTGGGGCGATGGTTTTGAGACGGTCAAGCCCATCAAAAAGTCCGCAGCCGATTTCATCATCGATATGCTGAAGAAATATCCAAACGAAATCACGATTATCAGTGTCGGGCCGGTGACCAATCTCGGCGATGTAATCAGAAAAGATCCCGAAGCGTGGAAACTGGTGAAAGAGGTTTACTCGATGTTCGGTTCATTCTATATGGGCTATGGCCAGACACCGGCGATTCATGCTGAATGGAATGTCAAATGCGATGTCGAGAGTGCTCAGATATTTATGGGTTCAGGTGTGCCAATAACGCTCGCCGGGCTCGATATCACCACCATGGTGAAATACAACAAAGACCGCCGGCTTGCGCTTCTGATGCGAAACTCACCTCTCACAGATGCGCTCTGCGGGCTGTATTCGATCTGGGCTAATGGTGATATGAACCGTAATCCCACACTCTATGACTGTGTCGCTGTTGCCATGGCGATCACCGATGAGTTCACCGAGACTCGAGACAGCTATGTCAGTGTCGACGACTACGGTTATACAATTGTCGACGACACTAAAAAGCCCAACTGCAAAATTGGAATGAGGGTCCGTACTGCGCCACTACTGAACTGGCTCGATCAACGTCTCTTAGACCAGAACATGATGCGGCAGCATCGATAGATGCTTTTTGGTCTTTAAAAGTATTATTTTCAATATTTTTATAAAATATTGAGAGAAAATGAACTTTTTTTACGGGAGTAATACGGGAGCATTTGAGGGGAATAATATGATAAATTATGAAATACGGTGAATATCTATTAAAAGCCCTGTAAAAACCTGTTATCGATCTTACAAGGCTTAGCTGTCAGCAATCAGTTTTCAGCCTGAGAATGGATTTTCAATGATTGATTCAACTATTCTATTGTTATTCTGGAGGTTATAATGGTAGTAGTACTTTTATATCCGGTTGCAATCATTATGTGTTTTATCACCATGCTCTGCTGGGGTTCATGGGCAAACACTCAGAAATTAGCTTCTAAAGAGTGGCGGTTTCAGCTTTTCTACTGGGATTATGCAGTCGGTGTTTTATTGCTATCGTTGATATTGGCTTTTACAATGGGAAGTATGGGTTCCGCCGGCAGGAGTTTTTTAAAAGACCTTGCCCAGGCAGAAGGTAATGCTCTACGGTCTGCTTTTCTTGGCGGCGTCATTTTCAACCTTGCAAATATTCTGATCGTTGCAGCAATAGATATTGCCGGAATGGCAGTGGCATTTCCTGTTGGAATCGGGCTGGCGCTTATTATTGGAGTTGTAACCAATTACATTGCCACTCCTCTGGGTAATCCGTTTTTTTTATTCCTTGGTGTTGGGGGAATAACTCTTGCCATAATTATCGATGCGATAGCCTATAAAAGACTTCCTTCCCGGAATCAGGAAACACCGGTTAAGGGTATTGTAATATCGATAGCCGGCGGTATACTGATGGGCTTTTTCTACCGTTTTGTCGCCGCATCGATGTCCATTGATTTCATTAATCTTGAGGCGGGAAAATTAAGTCCATATACTGCGGTGGTGATTTTTTCATGCGGACTTTTACTTTCAAACTTCGTATGGAACAGTATAATAATGGCAAAGCCGTTTGTCGGTGATCCTGTTCCTTTTGGTGATTATTTCACGAAAGGTAATCTAAGACTCCACATGATAGGAATTGTTGGCGGTATTATCTGGAGCCTGGGAATGTCTTTCAGCATCATTGCGTCGGGTGCAGCCGGATTTCCAATTTCCTATGGTTTGGGACAGGGCGCAACAATGGTAGGTGCATTCTGGGGTGTATTTATCTGGAAAGAATTTAAAAATGCGCCACCCGGAACAAACAAATTACTTGCATTAATGTTTGCTTCTTTTATTATAGGTCTTGGATTGATTATTATTGCCAGAATTGTTTAAGCGAAAAACCTCTCTTTTCAAAAATATTTTCGCTGAATTTTAAGCGCATTGAGATTTTTTTAAGGATTATCTTCAACTTATTATTGTTTTAGTGGTTTTTCTCATAAATAAGGTGACATATTCTGCTTAAATCAGGCACAGTCATTACGGGGCATAGCAGAAAAATCCCTTCTCTTAGATTGCTTCACTCACTCCGTTTACTCGCAATGACATGTAGTAATTACGTGCCGTATTTATGAAACTGTGTTATAGTTTTCTATACTTTTTAAGTAAACTTCGTGGTGAATTCTGAAAATGTCTGTAATAGAAGAAAAAACAAACGGTAGAGAATATATGAAAAAAAACATTGTAATTGTTGGCAGCTCAAATACCGATATGATTATCAAAATGCCCCGCATTCCAAAACCAGGAGAA
>JABHYP010000146.1 GCA_018656855.1 Candidatus Latescibacterota bacterium
TCATATGGCTGGTTGAGCTGAATAACTCCATAGAAAGACTTTCCGCCATTTCTCCCCTCGTGTTTCAAGGTAACAATCCCGTTGGGTCTGTGCCAGTTAGTTGTTTTATACGATGCTGTGAGAACTCGTCCATCTTCTATACCCTGGCACAAAATCCGGTGTGCCCAGTTAATCCCGTGAATTCCGTGAGAGTAGAAATCTGTCATATAGGTATGTGCGCAGTATCCTCTGATATCTCCACCGATTTCCTTTACGTACTGGCGTGCCATTGCTGCTTCTTTGGGGTATTCATAAGAAGTGCCGGTAGTTATGGGTGTATTATGTTTCTTCGCTAAATCGAGTATGAATTTTGCTTTGGGGCGGGAAGTAGAAAAAGGTCGATCAACGACAATGGGAATGTTAGCTTCAATGAATGGTTGGAGTAATTTATGGTACCAGGATACAGCCCAGAAATCATCCACAAGAAGACAGTCGATTTTACCGATCATGTCGTCAAAATTATTAACAACCGCACACCCAAACCTCTCTTTAAAAGCGTCACGATATTTCCTGCGAAACGACCAACCGTGGGTCACTACCATTTTTGTATGACGTGTTCTGTTTTCCGCATTGATAGCAGCCGGCCAACTTGAGAATCCATGACCGCTCCCGTTAAAAATTATTCCTGCCTTAAGGAGATCGAGGCTTGATCTGATTTTCGGATTACTACGTACTCCCGCTGATACGTTTTTGCTTTTACTCAAACCGGCGAACATTCCTCCTGTCCCCAGAGTTGAGCGTGCAATAAAAGACCGTCGATTATTATTTTTCTTTTTATTATTCATAGTATCTGTTTGAATACAGTAATCCGTTAATCTTAAATATTTAAAAAATAATTAATAAATATGAAAATGAATACTGTAAAATATAAAAGAATAAACAATATTTAAAAATGCAAGAAAAATATACAAATATCCGGCAAGCTCTTAAATTATCAAAAAATATTGGAACGCCCTATAAAATTATCTGGTTTGAAAAAATACATTTTTTGTGCCGATATTATATTGTATAATTATTTTGCATATATGTAAAATGTGTGTTGCTAATTTATGCTGTTAATCAAATTCCAACTGTCTTTTTATTTTACATTCTGAAATGAATAAATCCAGGAAATTTCAATCGTGGACAATGTGTATGTTTGATTGAAGATACACTTCTCAATTTTACGAGGTTTTCTTATGCAAAGAAGAACATTTTTACAAAAAGCTGCCACAGGCGCTGCATTAACAGGTTTTGGGCTCTTAGGCTGCAGTCAAAAAGGAGGTATGCTTTACCGTACCCTGGGAAGAACTGGTATCGAGGTTTCTTTATTGGGATTCGGATCTCATCTCACAAAATTTAACCGTGAAAACCCTGAGAAGCGTAACCGTCAAATACAATTATCAATCGAAAAAGGAGTTAACCTTTTTGACATCTACGAGCACACATACGGTCAGTTTAAGCCAATGGCCGGATCCCTTTCAGGAAAACGGAAAGATGTAATTATTTCGCTCGTGAGTGTAGAAAAGGATTCCAGGAAGGAAATTGAGGGAGCGCTAAAAAACTTTAATACCGACTATATTGATCTCTACCGTGCAGTTAACACAATCCCCGAAAGAATTGATCCCTTGTTTGAGTTAAAAGAGCAAGGCAAGATCCGTGCGGTCGGTATCGTAGCACACTATGAAGAAATTCTCCTGAAACAACTTGATGAATATGATTTTGACTATATCATGGT
Organism: Candidatus Latescibacterota bacterium; assembly: GCA_018656855.1. Taxonomy (GTDB): domain Bacteria; phylum Latescibacterota; class Latescibacteria; order Latescibacterales; family Latescibacteraceae; genus JABHYP01. The sequence continues at coordinate 1,757 of JABHYP010000146.1, forward strand.
TCCCTACAATTTTCATCACAATTTTGCGGGAAGCTCAGGTGATGGCACCTCATACGAGAAGGTCATGTGGAAGGTTAAAGAAAGAAACATCGGGATTCTGGCGATGAAACCCATGGGATCGCCCTCGATGATTGAATTAGCCAGGAAAAATAATCTCATGGGTAATAATCGTGATATTCCGAGTATTCCAAAAGCAATGCTGCGTTATATTTATGAAAATCCTTTTATCGCTTCTGCTATTCCTGCCATGAATAGTATCGATGAGTTTGAAGAAAATTTCGAATCGATTGAAAAACCCTTGATGGATGATAATGAACGTCTGGCACTGGTGAAACTATCAAGGTATGCTTTTGAAACAAAAAGTTCATACCTTCCAAAACACTATAAGTGGCTTGAGCGGTGGGCTGTTGGAAATGCATTTGAGCAGAAACATGTTATAGTATAAAAGTTCCTGAACCACTGCTACCTGTGATTAAATGATTGCCATAATGCTGTATTTCATGAGTAGGGGTTTACAGCTGTAAACCATTACTTATCATGGTCATCATTACATCATGGCTATCAGCGGATAGAAATCTTTTTTCTACATAATCGGAGAACATGTTATATGAAACGACGAAAATTTTTAGAAACCGCTGCTTTTGCCGGTGCAACGGCGAGCATATACCCAATGGGCTGTGAACACTCAGGTGGAATGATCTACCGAACTCTAGGCAAATCCGGCATTAAAGTATCTCTTCTTGGATTCGGCTCACACCTTTCAAAGGAAAACAAATCAAACTCGAAGGAACGAGACCGTCAGATTAAAGAAGGACTGGACCGGGGAATTAACTTTTTTGATATATATGAGCATGGATATGAGCAGTTTGAGCCAATGGCTAAGTCTCTTGCGTCCCACAATAATGACGTTGTTATTTCACTGGTAACTATTGCAAGTAGAAACAATATCCACTATCGGTTTAAAAATATTCATGAAGAGGTGGAAGGTGCGCTCAAGATTTTCAAACGAGACCATATCGACTGTTATAGAGTAGTAAACAAGGTTGACAGAGATGCAGATGTCCTTTTCCGATTCAAGGAGCAAGGAAAAGTCAGGGCAGTTGGTATTGTCGCACACTATGAGGAAGATGCTATTAAAGCTCTTGAGGAGCGTGATTTTGATTTTGTCATGCTTCCCTACAATTTTCATCATAACTGGGGAGGTGCTTCGGCTCTTGGAACAACCTATGATCTTCTCATGCCCTTACTCAAAAAGAATAACATTGGTATCATAGCCATGAAACCCATGGGTTCGGTGGATATGATCAAACTTGCCCGAGATAATAATATTATTGGACCAAATGCCCATGGAATCCCTGTTCCTCCCGCTATGCTGAGATACATATTTGAGAATCCTTATATTGCCACGGCAATTCCTACCATGAACAGTGTGGATGAGGTGCAGATGAACTATACTGCTGTAGAGCGTCCCGCACTTGACGATGCAGACCGGGATGTTTTGGTTACGTTGTCTAAAATCGCTTTTGAAACAAAGAGTGCCTATCTGAGCCCACACTATCAGTTTCTTGAGCGGTGGACAGTATGATGATTTTATTAATTCTCCTCTTAACTAGTCTATAGCTATAATGAATACTCAATTCTCAATTTGTTTAACGCTCAATTATGAAGTATGACAGCGGATTATACTTAAATCAATTTTAGGGGGAAACGAACATGTACAGAAATATCATAAATACAGCGATACTGTGTGTTATGGTCATCGTATCTTCTAAAGCTGCGGCCGCCCATAAATCCGTTTTTACCTGGCGGATACGGGGAGATGCAAATTATCAGCAGTGGATTTATGACGGTGAGAATCCCATTGCGATGTTTGACATGAGCACTCTGGACGAACCAATGCAGGCGCTCATGATGTTCAGCGCTGTTCCGAGACCGATTTTGCTGAAGCATCTCAAATTAACACCGGGAGGTTCACCGCTTGTACAGGCAGTTCAACTGTACTGGAAAAGTGGTATAGTCATCACAGATGTGCTCGACGGTCTTACTGTGAAAGGGGAAGGCACCGACCATCTCACTGTAGTTTTTACAGTGAAAGACAGGTGGGATACTGTCGCTGTCACCAGGACGCTCACATTGTCTTATGACGATGTAACAGGAAGTTATATTTATGATTTCATGGACAGGGCTGTTATCCACTGCCCTGAAACTCTCCATACAAACAGCACAGTCAGAATTGAATATTGCGATCCCTGGTTTGTCGATTGCCCGGCACCCTCGCAGAAATTTCCGGGTATGTGGAAAGGACGCTACACCAAGTTCGCGTTCGAGGCTCCCGATAACCGCATTCTGGCTGCCCCGCACAATCA
>JABHYP010000147.1 GCA_018656855.1 Candidatus Latescibacterota bacterium
ACATTTGACCGGCACAGGGCGGTTGAGGTTTCTTACAAACTCAAAAATCCTCTGGTAGGTATCGGCGCACCCGCGAAGTTTATGTTGAGGGATATTGAGACTTTTCTCGAATCCGAAAAAATATTTCCTGAATATGCTGAGGTGGCAAATGCGGTTGGCGCGGCATCGGGAGCCGGCGGAATGCATGTTGATATGACTGTGATGTCTGACGCGAACGGGCGTTTTTTGCTGTATGCTCCTGGTGGCATGCATATATTCCGAAGCCTTGAGGATGCAAAAGCGAGAGCGATAGAGCTTTCCAGGGAATGTGCCTGTGAGTATGCACGAAGGATGGAATATGATTCATTCTGTCTTGATATTCATATTCGCGACCGGAGCGCGCCAACAGCTTTTGGTACAGAGTTGTATATCGACACATCGGTTGTGGCTATGATGAGGTATTGAGAGTAATTTGCATTTATTGTTATATCATCCGGATTATTCACAAAAATAATTAAACATTTATTTTGACTGGTGAAAACAGAAAAAATCAGCCACGGATGAACACATATAAATACCATGGCAATATTCCCCATGAAAATCCTAGTTAGGGCAAGGATTTAATGGATAACCATCAATTACGCCGGAATCTCCGCCTTCCTCCAAAACGGGGATTGACAACATTGCTGTAAATCGAGCCAAAGGTATATCTTAAACCTATTGAACCAAAATAGTCATATTGAGTGGCAAGCTGCCTCTGATGTAACAGCATTTCATCTTCAGTTGCACCTTCTTTGGGCAATGACAATTGGTCATGTATCATTGATATACTTCCGAATAAATCCAGAGAAAGCCCTTCTATGATACGGATGTTGATGTCATTAAACAGCTCGATTTGATTTTTACTGAAATCGTGAAAATAGTTTGAGCCTTCCAGTGTTGTACGAATCGAACCCCATTTTTCTTTAATCTCAAAAGTGCCTGAAAGGCTTTCATCGAATAATTTCTCGCTGGTTTTGTCATAAACAGTTAGTTCGTCATATTTGATGTCGGTATAGCCCGCTTTGTAAAGAATACGGAATTCTCTTCGCGTTGATTCTGAATATGGAAACACGTTGTATTCAATCGCAGGTGCAATATTCCAGGGGAATCTTGTGTTTGAATAGATTGAAGAGCGTGCCGAGCCATAGATACCGGCAGACCAATGTTCTCCACGGCTTTTGACAATCAATCCCTCAAACTCTTGAGACCTTGTGAAGCTGGAAATTGTACGCTCATCTGATTCGTATTCTTCTTTATCATAATCTGCGCTTACATCGAAGCTTATTTTCCAATCGGGAGTGACGCGGTCTGCAGAAACTGAGCCGCGAAGTCTGAGTTCTTTACTTGATTCCTCTCCGTTTAACCGACTGTTGGTATTGATATTGAACACCCAGTACTTCCACTTGTCCACAACAGCATTAGGATTTGCTCTTCGCCTGTAATTAATTGAAAGATCGCCGGCGAGCGGAGTTTTTGACACATAACGGATCAAACCCATCTTGATTGTCCGCACAATACCTTGCCGAATGATTTCTTCAGTGTCCATCTGTTTAGATACGTATTTCAATGTGTCATCCAGACCGATAAAGTTTTGCTGTCCGATGAACGTTAGCGTTTGTTCTTCACCTCCGCTGCCGGTCCTCTGCTCCGTGATCATTATATGAACCTGTGCTTCTTTTCTGTCCCGCACATAATTAACGAAAGGAATTTCTGTTTTGATGTATTCCTGATGACGGCGCCCCACGTCAAGAAATATTCTTGTGGCGCTCTCCTGTAAATCTTTCAAGTCATTTTCACTCTTTTGTGAATATGAAGGAGAAATCCAAATGAAATAATTAATAATTAATAAGATACAAAAATAAAGAAAGTTTGGTGTTGTGGTAGTACGAATGCCGGAAAGTTGTGCTAACATTAATAAAAATCTCCATATAAAGTTATATTTGTAATATTTTTATCAAATTAATATTTAGATATGACGTTTAAGTATTTAAAATAGTTTAAAAAAAAAGTTCATTTATATGTCCTTTAATTTATATCCTGCAAAATTGGCAAAAAAAAATGCCCGAAAACGCAAAATTTCGGGCATCAGTACTTATCAATATTTTTTTAACCTCTACCACGGATGAGCGGTATTTCGGCATATTCACACAGTTCGGAAAGAATCGAGTGAAGCCTTGTCCTGCAGCCTTCAGCCTTGATTTTATCCGCCTCGGTGAGAGCAGCTTTTGGCGGGCCCATCCTGAAACCGCGAACCTCCATCGCTGCTTTAAAACCGAGAGGGAATGGGACGCTGAACATTGTGCGTATTGCAAGGCAGATAGCGTACTGTAGATTCCGCGCTGTGTCATAGTCTCCGGCGAGGGTGGCGTTGTATATTTTCACGAGAATTTCAGGAAAAATAGTCGCTGTACCGACCATTGCGCCTTTGCCGCCGAGCATTGTAGAAGTAAAGATGTTTTCATCTCGTCCGGAAAGAAAATTCAGATCCGAGCCGATAATACGGACTTTATCCATGAAATGAAGCATATCTACAAGGCTGCCCGAGGAATCTTTCATGGCTACCACGTTAGGTATGGTTGATACGCGCTTTACGAGATCATAGGAAAGGGGCGTTGAAAACAACGGAATGTTATACATAACGATCGACATGTTCGGAACAGCTTCTGCAAGCATTTCGTAATGGCGCTCGATTATTTCCTGTGTGACAGTATAGTAGAAGGGAGGGGAGCAGACGAGAGCTTCACATCCGATTTCTTCAGCGTGTTTTGCGAGGTCGATTGACTTTTCGATGTGGCTTGCGGTGACACCGACAAGAACCGGCACACGTCCTCTGGAGGCCTTTTTTACAACTTGCATGAGCTGGCAGGTCTGATCGGTCTCCATATGAATAAATTCACCGACACTCGATACGGCAAAAAGCATTTTACAGCCGCTGTTTATACAGAAATCAACTATATCGGTCTGCACATCCTCATTGATCGAACCATCGTCATTAAAAGCTGTCAGCATGGCTGGCGCAATACCCTCGGGTTTGTAAAACATCCTCGACCTCCTGGAAATATTAAGAAAATAAAATATTGTCAGTTAATGAATTAATTATAATAATCAAGATTGCCAGTAGAATATTCTAAAATAAAAATCAAATCAGCGTTTCAAGATATGAAAAACACAAAATAACTTTTTGCCGATACAAAGTCAAGCGGCTTAACTGACAAATATCTTGACACCCGAAAACATTTAAACTATTTTTAGCGTGTATTCAGAAGGGAGAAATATGCAGCTAAAAAGTCCTGCAAAAACTGATTTGTCGAAAAATATCAAATTGTATTATGCCGCTGTCGGAATCATAATACTCGGTTATATTGTACTCTCAATAGGCACCGCAAACAGCTTTACTTCGCTCACACTCGGACCGCTTGTACTGGTGCTCGGGTATTTAGTTGCCATACCGGTTGCCCTGTTGACAGATGTTAACAAAGACGCTTCCGATAAAAAGGAATCGAAGAAAAAATAAATTAATACTCCTGCCTTAACAATCCTCAATAAAATGGGCGATTAGCTCAGTTGGTTCAGAGTGCCTCCCTTACAAGGAGGAAGCCACTGGTTCAAATCCAGTATCGCCCACCAATAAAAAACAACGATTTGCATCTTTATTCAATACGCCACAGCAGTATTACTTTAGCATTGAAAAACGGTATGTCAATTCGAGAAGTACAGAAAATCGTTGACATATTTCTGTGTTTTGACTGATAGTTCATTATCACGTAAACTCAGCGTATGGGTGATCGAAAGTCCGCAGCCATTTGCCGAGCCGTCCTTTCATATCATCCATTACTCCCGAGTGCTGCTGCTTAAATGACAGGTTAACAATTTCATCACTGTCCACATGCAAGTCGTAAAGCTGATCCGACTCAAAAAATGCCGGACGCCACAACATTACATGGTGCTGATGTGGTTCTAGCGATCCTGTGTGGTAAACCCATGGGAAATTTCCACCTTTTGACAACCGGCGTTTTTCGGCTTTCTCGCTGAACCTGAGCGCAAGGT
>JABHYP010000148.1 GCA_018656855.1 Candidatus Latescibacterota bacterium
ATTACGAAAACAAAATCATCAGGCTCCCAGCCGCTCTTGAATACGGTTGTGCCCACATCCCTGAATATCTTTACAGGATTCTCATCGAACGGATCGTCGCGGGGAACATCCTCGGTCTCATAAAGCACATCCATGAAAGTTTCACTTCTCTTCATGAAATTGTAAAACCATCCAAGCAAGGGATCTCTGTATTTTGGGAGAAGCCATGCCCAGTTGGTGAGCGGACCCAAGCCCCCGCCCGAATCGCCGAAATAAAAATTTTTCTTTTCTTTGACCAGTCCTGCCCAGATCAGCTCTTTGTAAGACCCGTTAAGCCTGCCGGACATATCAACCTTGAAAACGTTCTCAACTGCAGGCAGGCTCTCGGACCACGAATCCATGGAAAAATTATAGTAACCGTATCCCTCGCCATAAGCGCCGTCACGGTCGAGAGTTTTCTGAATAAGTTCATAATCCTTGAATATGGCGCCGGTGAAGTATGGTTCCATCTGCTTGACATCAGACCCGTCGCCGTACATTGCAGCCTGGCACATAAGCGAGCCGCCGGTGATATGAGCAACCCAGTTTGAGGTGTTTGATGTCACAAGGTCATCTTCCACATATCCCTTGTGGCAGCCGAGGACGATATTTTTCATCATAGCGTCCCGGACAATCAGGCGTTCATTTTCATCCATGAGATCATATAATAGGTCGTAACCGACAGCTATCTTCATGCCCATTATTCCGACAGGATAATAAATATTACGACCGCGTTTAATCATCCAGGGGTGAAGCCAGTACGAGAATTTACTGACCTTTACAAACAGGTTTTTCGCGTATTCGCCGGCTTCACGGTCACCATGGAACGCATAAGCAAGGGCATTATTGTATATTGCGTTTCGCCAGGCGCCGATCCTGCTGCCCGACCATGCGGTAAGCGTGGGCAGCCATATTTCATCAGGAAACTGGTCAATATCGAAAACAACTTCATCGAGAGGAACACGCTCACGAGATGACTTCGCCGAAGAAAGGATACCGTCATAAACCTTCTTAAACTTTTCGCTTTTGAGGCGATTCTCCACCCATGTTTTCTTTTCTGCATCAAACCATAGCCGTGGATGCCTGCCGCCTATGTTCCGGGGAGCTATATATATGGTGAATTCAGTGCTCGAAATCTCTTCTTTTCCCTTATACGCCGTTAGTGTGGCAAGATACAATCCTTCTTCATAATTGAGCTTCAGGCTGTTGAGCGCCCATTCTTTGTCCCTCTTTTTCAGAGTGGTTGACAGGGCTTTTTTCAAGTGATCGGTAAACAGCACGATATCGAGCGTTACTTTACTCGCATCGAGCGGCCAGCTTCCCCGGAGTGTGAAACTGTCTCCCCTGTGGTAATGCTTTTTCGGTATATAGGGTTTCCATTCCGAAAGTTTGAACATTCCGGGCTCGGCGAATTGAAAGGCTGTAGCGCGAGCGCCCTTGAAAACAATATCATCGAGCCCTAAATAGATTGGCATTGCAGGATCGGCGCCGGGGAATTTTGAAAGAACTGCAAGCGCATTGACCTTGATTTTATCCCTGCCGGCAAGATGGGGGTTTTCTCTGATAAAGTCACCGAAAGTAACTGTTATTGACACCCACCGGTTGGTAGCCGGGTTGGAAATGGTATAATCCACTTTCCTTTCAGGGCCGGCAGCAAGCCTGACCTTGATAAACTCCGCATAAAGCTGTGTTTTCAGATAAAACCTGAGGGAAATTGCAGAGCCGGGCATAATGTACATATCAAGCTCTTTCAGCGCCCCGGCGTAGTTGTCAACGTTCGTGTAGGGAGTAACTTTCTGCACAATGGAAATATTGGGGTCTCCGGGCACGATGGTGTTGACACGAAAATTGGGATCATATGCTGTGTCCTGCCAGATGGGATATGATGCCCAGGCCGACAGTTCGCGGGTTTCAAAGTCCTGACTGTAGCTGAAAGGCTCCAGAACAACATCGGCAGAGACTGAACTTATCACGGTAACCGCTGCAAACGATAACATGGCGATAATGATTGTGTGAATCTTCATTTTCCCCCCGTTGTTTATTTATTTGTGTTTTATTAACAAATTGTATTATCATCTGTAAATTATACCTATTAACCTTTTGTATCAAGAGTATTTTTTATTATATCTGAAATTTTGGGTTTTGAATTACACTCCCACCTTAAAAGGGAAGGAAAGAAAATTGGAATTGTTTCATACGATTCTTGTAAAGGTTTCAGACTTTTTATGGGGCATTCCCCTCATGATAGCCCTTATCGGCACGGGTCTGTATCTGACGATAACTCTTGGTTTTGTGCAGTTCAGACACCTGCCGAAATCACTTCGGATGATTTTTCTGCCGCCCCACGATGAAAGCAGCCCCGGGGATATTTCCCATTTCCAGGCGTTAATGACAGCGCTTGCCGCTACTGTCGGTACCGGCAATATCGCGGGTGTGGGAACCGCTGTGGCAATGGGTGGGCCCGGCGCCATGTTCTGGATGTGGATTACAGGTTTGGTCGGTATGGCAACGAAATATTCGGAGGCGGTACTTGCCATTCGCTACCGGATTGTCCAGTCTGACGGCTCATCTGCCGGTGGGCCGATGTACTATATTGAAAAGGGATTAAATAGTAAAAACCTGGCGGTTGCATTTGCGGTGTGCGCCAGTGTCGCCGCATTCGGAACAGGGAACATGATCCAGTCGAATTCCGTGGCGGAAGCTATTAACGGCGCTTTCGGCGTTCCGCACTGGATTACCGGCATCGTTATTGCCATACTTGCTGGAATTGTTATTATCGGCGGAATAAAATCCATCGGCAGGGTTACTCAGTTTTTAGTGCCAATTATGATAGTTTTTTACATGATAGCCGGACTCACCGCAGTTATCGCGAATCTCAACCTTCTTCCTTCCGCGATCAAGGCAATTTTCGTACATGCCTTCACAGGAAGGGCGGTTTTTGGAGGAGTTGTCGGAGCAGGTATAAAGGAGTCAATGCGTTTCGGTCTCGCAAGAGGCCTCCTGTCAAACGAAAGCGGGCAAGGATCATCGCCTATCGCCGCCGCTGCCGCAAGAACAAATCATCCGGTCACCCAGGCGCTCGTGTCCATGACTCAGACATTTATCGATACGCTCGTTGTATGTTCGATGACCGGCTTCATAATCATTATGTCACAATCTCTTGATGGAAACGCCACCGGCGCTAAACTGACCGCAATCTCATTCAATACTCTATTAAACTCTGAAATAGGCGGCCTGGTAACCGCTATAAGCCTTGCCGTGTTCGCGTATTCAACGCTGCTCGGGTGGAGTTATTACGGCGAGATTGCGATGGAATATATTTTCGGCCTGTCGATGATGGCGTATTACCGAACCGCGTTTGTCATCTTTATTTTTCTCGGCGCAGTGATCAAGCTGGAAACCGTATGGTTGTTTTCCGATATTATGAACGCCCTCATGGCACTGCCCAATCTGATAGCGCTCGTGCTCCTCGGCAGTGAGATTCGAAAAATACATAAAGATTATTTTTCAGAGCAGCCGCTGTCACAGAAAAAGTATACTGTCAATTCGGCTAATTTATAAAATTGGCACATGTTGAAATATATTGTCTAAACCGTTTCGCTGCGTTGCAGCGCAACGGTTTAGACTGTTTTTTAGAAAATGCTCATTTAACAAGTCCTCTCTTCAAGCTACATTTGAATATTGATTAAGATTATAACAATAGAATATTTATCAAATTTTTTTAATTTTACAGCCTCACTTCCTCTTTCCATATATCGGTTTTTCCATTATATTACGTTTAGAATAACTTCATATCCCTCTTTGAACGACACATAAATGGGCAAAATGATAAGTGAAAAATATTGAGTACACAATTCTTAATGCTCAACACTAAAATTTGACATCGGAGTTCTCCGACACCATGACCGAGGACATAGAACACATCCTTAAAAGCTGGGCGTATGATCCCGGAGAAGATCTCGTCGTTCGTATTATCGACGGGAAGGACGGTCAGAAGCTCCAGATGCGTATCGATATGGGTATAATACAGATGGCGCTGGATGGAAATCCCACTGGCGAAGGCCCGGAAAATTTCGAGACATGGTTCGAATACTACCAGCATCAGCAGAAGCAGGTTGAAGATAACGATGTTGAGGATTTTTTCACCCTGGATGAAGAGAGCTGCCAGACCCTGCGCCGTGAAGCAGTACACTACTACTACCGCTATTTAAGCCTCATGAAACTCGGGGATTACAAACGCGTGATCTGTGACACAGACCGTAACTGCCGGGTTTTTGCGTTCATGAAGAAATATGCCGCAAGCGAGATGGATCGCTGGTCGCTCGACCAGTATCGTCCGTACGTCATCATGATGAATACACGCGCAAACGCATCTCTCACAATCAAAGAAGGACAGTCCTCAAAAGACTCAAAAACACCTCTTGAAAAAGCCCTGGAATTCATAGATGAAGGCATCGGAAAAATTATAGGATTTTACGAAGAATACGGTATTTCATCTGAAGCGGAAAACTCCATTGAACTTTCCGTCCTGAAAGCCCTTAAAACCGAATTTATTCGAAACATACCAATGTCCCCCGAAGAGCTGCTCAAAAAGGCTGTCAGTGATGAGCGTTTCGAGGATGCGGCAGCGCTCCGCGATATTATCCGTTTGAAACATAAAAGTAATTAGTATTGTCTGTAAAGCTTTGCTATATATCTTTACTTTTCATACCCTGATAATGTAGTGAATATTTCTCCTCTGTATAGCCTCATCATCAAAAGAGCAATTTGGACGCTTCGTATTCATTTTATACCACCTCATATTATTCTTGCATTCATAGTCAAAGTAATTCACTTTGATTTCTTCTTCAGATATCATCGATGATTTGTCGCGACACATGGAAAACTAAGGATTACCGTCCCGCGGTTAATAGCGGCGGGGAACTTATTACCGATAAACCTGCAATATTGGAAGTGAAATACGGCAAGGATAAAGAATGAAAAAAACACCATAATTATACTACACAATAAATAAAAAACTTGCAGACACGGTTTTGCAAGTATAATTTAAGTAAATATCTTAAAGATTTTGCTTTGCAATTCACATACAGGCAAATTATTATTCCTGAGCAGTAGCTGTGTATTTTATTTCAATACACATTGATTTTATACAGTCATTTGTCAGCTTGTTCTCAAATGAAAGGGGGGGTAAAAGCTGGAATAATAAGTTAATTTGCCTTACATAACAGCGGTTCTGCTTGCGCCGTTACATCAAATTCTATCAAAATTGGGGCGTTGTTTTAATAACGTTCCTGTTGGAGGAAACAGATGGCAGGAAATCAAAGTCTGAAAGAGTATTATAAATTTGACACGTTTGCGCTTTTCAACGGATTCGGCGGAACTGTCTGGGGCGCGATGACTTATTACATGGGCATTCCCATCGCTTTCCTGGCATTTAACAACGCCACAAAAACGCAAATTGGCCTCGTAACCGCCATTTTCTGGGCCGGTTTTGCAATTCCCCAGGTTTGGGCCGCCTACGCCACCGAAACGTACAAGATCAAGAAGTATTTCATGGCTAAGGTACTTGTCCTGTCGAGCATCTCCTGGCTTGTCATGGGTATTTACATACTTGTGACAAAAACGGCGAATCATCAGTTGTCGGTGTGGTTGTTTCTCATTCTGTTTGCCTGGGCCTGCGCATTGATCGGCATGTTTATCCCCGGTCAGTTCTCGCTTCTG
>JABHYP010000149.1 GCA_018656855.1 Candidatus Latescibacterota bacterium
AGTATCGTTTTCCCGGTATGGTGCATCAGAAGCGCGCCGATTTTGAACCGCTCGATTTCCTGGCTGAGCACGCTGAACACATGCCGGTCATCAATCTGAATCGTTCCGGCGTCATCAGCTTTATCGATCCACTTTTCCAGATCGGGTTCTTTCTTTTGTCCCCAGATTGTCTGCGGGCAGGCTACATTAAGGTCCTCGGCGATCATTAAATCCGCAAGGTCGGTCAAAGGCCTGTGAACGTGAAGGTCTCCCGAATACCAGCCATTTTTATTCATGTTGATCCAGCGGATCAGATTAAATTTTATTTCGGATGTTTTGCCGGCTGTAATCGGCACGTTTACTTCGATGGGCAAATATTCTTTGCCATGCTCGATAATTATTTTTGCTATCCCTTCAGGCAGGCTTACTGTAAATGTGTTCCCGATTGTTGTGAAATGCCGCCCCGAATATCCGATTCGGCTTTTAAACATGGGGCGGTCATACGGAATACACTTTTCTGCCATATACAAGCTGTCGTCGCTCCCAACCGCATACACCCTCGCAGGCATGGGCTCCCCGGTATCCTTGTCGAATATAGCGCCGGCAATGGTGCCGTATTTCAACTGCTCATCTGAGTCAGAGCCGCCTTGACTGTCATTTTCCGAGCATCCCTTAAGCATTAGAGCAAATATAATTACCAGTACGATGCTGATGCTTTTCATAAATACTCTCCTTGTGTGGTATATGCCTTATTAATCAATACATTTTTAATAATAGCCATAATATATATTTTACAGGTAGACAAGAAAAGATTTATTATGATATAACGACATAACTTGCTGGGTACAGAAGGAGTAATTCATGAGTTGCAACTAATAATTTATTTGACTGCAATGCTCAAATTCATAACAATATTGCTTTTATACAAGTATTATATGATATGCAATTTGCTGGCGGGAAAGGAATTATTGACTTGGCTCTTCTTTTTTTCAAGCTTCAGGCACATCGCCCCTGCAATACAGGGAAACGGTTTGAAAATCGCAGGTATCCTGTGGTCTACACCGACTGCGCGAACAATCTCAAAACCGTAATACTCGCACATTTCCCTGAGTGCACGGTAATTGAATACACGCACATGATTGAGAGCTTTTTCGTGCCTGAAAATCCCGAACTTGCCAAAATAGCCTTTTACCCCGGATACCTCCATAGCTTCGGGAGCATAGCCTAAAAAGAGCGAAAGGCGGCCATGCCAGCTTGCCAGATTGGGAGTCTGGAGATAAAAATAACCTTCATGATCTAAAAGTTCGCGTGATTTTGTAAGAAACCCGTCGGTATCGATAATGTGTTCAATTACATCGACACTTACAATGTAATTAAATGTCCTGTCAAACTCGTGTGTCATGAAGTCATCAATGATAATACTGTCGGAAATTTCGGAGGCTTTTTCTCGGAATTCCTCGTTGATGTCTATAGAGGTTATTGTAAGAGACGTATTGGTTTTCTTTAATAGGCGTTCGAATGAACCATCTCCCGAACCTATGACCAGGACATTTCCCTTTGCGGCGCTAAGTTCCTCAAGGATGAACTTGAACCGGTTGAGGATATGTTTTTCAGAAGCGTACTCGCTGAGGTTTCCGCCCTGGTATTGCATACCTCATTCCTCTTACATAAAAACGAGCGACCCAAATAGCCACCCGCTTAAAATAGTCAATGCTTTTTCAAATGGAAAGAAAAAATCACTATGTCTTTAGTAACTTGCCCGAAAAATCTTATAAAACATTATGTGTCGAGTTTAATAAAAAGGGTGATCTTGCGACCACCCGTTTTAAAATCACTGTATGAAAGCTTTACTTTTCCTCATCGTTTTCGGCATAGGAGATCGCCGCAAGGTTCCTGTACATACGCTGCGAGCGGATAACATCCTGCTGAGCGAGTTTCATGAGTTCTTTTGCATGTTCAGGATTTGTCTTAGTGAGCAATTTGTACCTGTTCTCGCTATACGCATACTCCTCGAAACTGATAGTCGGTTCTTTGGAATCAAGCTGTAAGGGATTCTTGCCCTGTTCTGACAGACGCGGATCATATCTGAAAAGCGGCCAGTGACCTGAAGCCACCGCCTTTTTATGCTCTCCGAGTCCGGCTGTCATATCGATACCGTGAGCTATACAGTGCGAATAGGCGATGATAAGCGAAGGACCGTCATAAGAACCGGCCTCGACAAAAGCTTTCACCGTCTGGTTGGGATTTGCGCCTATGGCAACCTTGGCAACATATACATTCCCGTAAATCATAGCCATCATACCGAGGTCCTTTTTCGCACTTAGCTTGCCTGATGCCGCAAATTTAGCGATTGCCGCTCGCGGTGTGGATTTTGACATCTGTCCGCCGGTATTAGAATAAAGCTCAGTGTCCAGGACAAGTACGTTCACATTTCTGCCGCTTGCTAATACGTGGTCAAGGCCGCCGTATCCGATGTCATACGCCCAGCCATCACCCCCAAGAACCCATACTTCTTTCTTGACAAGATAATCTGCGAGACTAACGAGTTGTTTAACTGTGCCGCTTCCGTTCTTCCCGGCCTCAAGAGCTTTTTTAAGGTCGTCGATATTTGCACGCTGTTCCTCGATACCTTCCTGCGTAGTTTGATCCTGAGTAAGTATCTTCTCTGCAAGCGCTTTGTCAACAGCGCCTTCTTCAACTCCTGTATTAATCAGTTCCACGGCAAATTCGTTGAAC
>JABHYP010000150.1 GCA_018656855.1 Candidatus Latescibacterota bacterium
ACTATCGGTGATCCTTTCAAGGATACCAGCGGTTCGGCAATGAACATTCTTATCAAGCTTATGAGTGTGGTTTCGCTTGTGCTTGCTCCCGTTCTCGTTCACCTCGGGAAATAAGAATATATGAGTCGGAATTTTGCTTATAATTTTTAAAAGTCTTAATTGTATAAGAAGCTGGAATAAAGAAATAAGGAGTCAAAATAAATACTACTAAATTTTACATATCAGGAGAATGTTTTTACATTCCCGATACTGACTTCTATTTTCTGAATTCTGTTGTTCCATATTATTATATTCGTGTCTGTTTACTTACAGATGTTTAAAAAGAATCCCTGTCCATTGTAGACCGATATAGTACGCAATGGCCCGGAGTCCAGAGGGAGAAGTGTATGAGAAGTTACGAAACAACATTTATCATCGATGGTTTGCTTGATAACAAAAACCGTCAGGCAATTATCAAACGATTTGAGAAAGTGCTCACAAAAAACGGCGCTGAATTCGACAGTATTGTTCGATGGGGAGAAAGACTGTTAGCGTATGAAATAAACAAGCGCTCCCGCGGGTATTATGTGATTTTCTATTATGCTGCAAAACCGGATATTATCAGCACATTTCATCATGAACTTGATCTCAGCGAAAATATTTTACGCTACATGACCCTTCACTGGGACGGTGAACATCCTGATTACATCAGAGATGAAGGAGAAAAGGATTCTTCATCTTCAAGCTCTCAACAACCAGAGAGTATTTCTGGTGATTCCGATGAAACTGAAGAAATCACATCTGATGAAGAACTTCAGCAGGAAGAAGAAAAGCCATCTGATACTGATTCAGTCTCATCAAATGAAGAACTTGCTGAAGAAGAGTCAGGGCAGGAGGCTGATAATTTAACTGGTGAGCAATCTGATGATTCTAATTCGGAAGGTGAAGAGGAAAATATTACTGAAAGTGATTCAGAAGAAGTAAAAGATCAGGAAAAGGAGAATGAATAGTGTTAAACCGCAAAAAAATAAAAATTTGTAAGTTCTGCGATAACAAAGACTTAGACTTTAATTATAAAAACGACAAAAAGTTGCGATACTTTGTTTCCGAGCGGGGCAAGATTTTACCCCGACGTATGACGGGCACCTGTGCAAAACATCAGCGTAAACTGACACAGGCCATTAAGCGTGCTCGATACATGGCTCTATTGCCTTTCACAACTGAAATGATACGATAGTGTCATTAGTTGAATTAGATGATAGTTTCTGTTTGATAGTTGCGAAATTGGCTTTAGCAGAAAGGCGCGCATGGCAATTCCGGCTAAGATAGACCGCCGTTTGCTCACTCTGTTTCTCGGATTATTTTCAGGATTTCTGTTTGCGTTTATAGTTGGAAGTCTTGATGCGGCGGATTATCTGATGGAGCAGATAAGCATAGGGATTGTTGAAGTCCCTTTTATTATTTTATTTGCTGTATTTGATCGAAAATATGGTTGGAAGGACTGTCTTTTTTGTGTTTTTCTGGGAATTGTAGTTACTACTACAATGACGATTGAGAATAAGTCCATATTGCCGGTTGTATACCTTAAGGCTTCTATCATGGGTATCATACTTGGAGAAGCGTCATGGTTTGAAGGTTCATTTAAGCGAAGATTATTGGCAGTTTCATTACCTGGGATAGTGTTATCTTTCTTTTTTGGCCTGCCAATCATCTTGAAAGGTGTTAATCCGGAAGTTTTAGAACGATTCCGGCAGGATGCTCTGGAAATGTACAATACTTTCATGTCCGGGGATGAAGCGGTAAATTCGGCCGACAATGCCATGCAGATGTTCAGGAGTATTTTCAAGACCGGCTTTGCTGTTTTTATTATCAGCTCTCTAATTTTCGCATGGTTCTCTTTTGTTGGTGGGCAATGGATTATTTTAAAATTTAAAGAAGAACCGGAATATGTAGCTCCCCTTCAGAATTTTCAGGTTCCGTTCCATGCAATATGGGTGTTTCTTGGAGGGTTCGGTCTGCTTCTTAGTGAATATGAGCCTGTTTTGCCCCTTGCGTTGAATATTTTTGTTGTTATGGCTTTCCTGTATCTGGTACAGGGATTAGCTGTTATTATATTTTATATGAACAGGTTTTCGCTGGGACGTATCCTGCGCGTTCTTTTCTGGTTATTTTTCTTTATAACGTTATTATTTTCTGGTATATTATTAATCCTGACGGGTGTTATTGACAACTGGTTTAATTTTAGATTGATACATTCTTCTAACAACATTTCAAATGAAAATAACGAGGAAAACTGAAAATGAAAGTTATTCTAAGAGAGGATGTCATAGGTAAAGGCACTACCGGAGACATTATTGACGTAAAACTCGGATATGCCCGTAATTTTCTTATACCACAAGGTTTTGCATACCCGGCAACAGACGCGAAAATTAAAGTATATGAACAGGAAAAATATCTTAAGGTTAAAAAGCAAAAAGAGCTCGGCATTGAAGCGGAAAAGCTAAAAGATGAACTGGAAAAAATATCGCTCACAGCCGCTGTTAAAATCGGTGAGGATGATAAGATGTTTGGGTCTATAACCACTCACACCATTTCAGACCTTCTCAAGGAAAAAGGTTATGAAATAAACCACCGCAAGGTTATAATTACTGATATACTCAAAGAACTTGGTGTATTTGAAGTGGGAATCGACCTTGGCTTTGGAGTCGAAGCGCGGATTAAAGTTTGGGTTGTAAAGGAATAGTATTTATTAAAGTTAAAAACTTTATATTACTTTTATTTATAAGTCGCTAATGATGAAAATATTGACTGATTTTATTAAGGTTTAATAAGTATGACCGAAGTTTATATATCAGGTCTGGCGTATGATACGGTTACCAATGCTCCTGTTGTTCTTTTGAAAGAGCATGACTGTCTTCGGGTTCTTCCAATATGGATAGGACTAAACGAGGCCAGCGTCATAGCAATGGAGCTGTCCGGTATGTCATATAAAAGACCATTAACTCATGATCTATTAAAGTCAGTTCTGAACGGGTTCGATGCTGTAATCCAGAAAATAGTTATAAGTTCGTTGAAAGACAATACATTTTACGCTAAATTTTATATCATTTCTTCCGGAAATTCAATATTTGAGATTGATGCACGGCCTTCTGATTCAATTGCAATGGCATTGAAAATGAAAGCGCCGATTTATGTTTCTGAAGACCTGAATAGTTCATTTATTCAGCTTTCACCTCCTTCAGATGATGATCCCAAAAGTAATGATGAGGATTTTGATCCTATGGACCTGAAAAACCGTCTGAGAAATATTAAGCCGGAAGATTTTGGTGATTTCAATTTGTGAATAAACCACCCTGTCGCATGATAGAATATAAAAACTCGTCCGTAATCGGGCATGCAGTTGCGTTTGCGATAATATTCCTGTTGCTTTATGGGAGTTGTTTCGCGGAAAATCTGGAAAACGAAGCGCTTTTCAGGCGTGGACTGACTCAGTTTCAGCAAGGTAAGTACGTTTCAGCCCGGTTAGACTTCAATGAGATCATCACAGATCGCCCCGCAAGTACAAGAATTCCTCCCTCCTACATGATGCTTTCAAAATCCTTTTACAATCTTGGGGACTATAATAATGCCGAATCAACGGCTTTATCCTTGCGAAAGTTGTATCCTGAAAGTCCTTATTCTAAGTGGGCTTTGTATATGATAGCAGCGTGCAGGTTTCGCTTGGGTGAAATAGAAAGTGCCATTTCTAACCTCGCAATACTGGTTCGTTCAGCAAAAGATGAAACGTTAAAATCACATGCTATCGGGGCATTACGTTTTTCGATCCTTCCGGCAACCGATCCCGATACGTTTTATTCCGTGCTAAAGAATAATGGTATTGACCGGTCTGCGATAGAATCTGCAGAATTGCGAGGAACAGATAAAGAACCGTTATTTGCATCACAGCCTGTTGTTGATTGGGAGGCGCAGCCCATTATTAAGATAGGCCTTCTTACACCACTTACGGGTATAGATTCTGATAAAGGCAGAGAGCTTCTCAACGGGGTAAGCGCTGCATTAAGCAACTATCCTGAAATCGATGGTATTCCTGTCGAATTAATGGTTGAGGATACTGAATCGAGTCCGATACAGGCAATTCTTAAGACTCGAAAACTAACTAACGAAGGTGTTGATGTTATTATTGGCCCTGTTTTTGGTGGGCCGACTATAATGGCCGCTATGGAATCAAACGCTTCCGGAATACCTTTCCTCGCACCTACTGCAACCGATGTGGGGATTCCCCTCATAGGACCCTTTGTATTTCAGCTTAATCAAACTCCCGTTGCCAAGGCGGAAGCGCTTGCTGATTTTGCTGCCGGTACTCTAGGTTTTACCGCTTCAGCAATCATTGCCAGTGAAGATACCTGGGGAGATACTGTATCGAAGAGATTCAAACAGGAATTTGAAAAAAAGGGCGGAAAAGTCTTATCCGCTGAATATTTTAAGCCAAGCGGTAATGTATATAACTATAATGAGCAAATAATAAATATACGCGAGCATGCTCCCGAAACCATAGCTTCTGCTGAGAGCCTGGTTGTGTTTGGTTACGGCAATACTTTTTCAGATACCCTTTTCATTAAACCGGATCTTGAAATATTTCCTTTACGGTTAAAGCCGGTAGACACAATCGACTGTGTTCTTATTTCTGCGGAATCAAAAGAAGCGGTGAGGATTGCGAGCCAGATAGTGGAATACAAAATAAACGCATTTTTTCTAGGCGATTCTGACTGGAGCACTGAAAATATATCAGAGGAACTGGTTTTGATTCTTGATGGTTCATATTTTATTTCGAGTATGAATGATCAGGCTGATAATCTTGGATCTTCTTATTTCAAGGATGATTTCAGGTTGAAAAAATTTGAACTGCTGAGTTTTGTAGAACGAAAAGGATATGATGCATGTGCTATTCTCATACACTGTCTTGCACAGGGAGCACGTAGCCCGGATGCTCTTGTTAAAAAACTTGCCACAGTTCGTGATTTTTATGGCCTTTCATCCCGGTTCACGATTGACCCGGAAACGCGTACGAATATGGCAGTCGATTTTGTGCAGTTAAAGGATGGTGAGATTGTTAAGGTGTACCATAATTCAGCTTCTTCAAATAACAAATGATGAAAATATTGGCAAGGGGCAAAGGGAAAGAGGCGGAACGTAATAATAATAAACGCACAATTCTCATTACTAAAATTCTGAAATATGACAAAGGGCCACGGACCAAATCAACTAAGCTTAAAATATTCTCTATTGTTAATTTGTTTTGTGAATGTAACAGCACTTTTTTACATAACTTCCTGTCTTTCAGATCCTTCTTACAATTTTATTACTGAAGATATCGATTTTGAAGAGATATTTTCCGATATTCCTGAAAACTTCGATTCCCGAAATGCCACAGTTTCTGAATTTCTCAAACTGCCTTTTTTTACCGCCGAAGCGGCCAGAACGATTGTAATATTTCGTGATTCGGTAAAAACTGATGAAACATTTCTTGCGCATCTGGAAGAAATCCGGGAATTAACGCCCTTACAACTGGCCGTACTGAATTATTTGAAACCTGTGTCTGCACCTTCGTTTAGACCTGAATATTCCGGTTTTTTTCGGAATGGTATTGTTCATCGGCCTGATGAAGAGGCAGTCTCGGATGGCAAGTACTATTTTAAATTGCTCAGCCAGTGGGGAGATGTTTGCCATGCTGCTATTTTGGGGGAACGGGACCCGTTTGAATCGAGGGCTCTGGATCTTATTTCTGCAAATCTTTCACTTTCAAGTGATAAAAAACGAATAAAAATTATCATGGGAGATTACCGTCCGGGTTACGGGCAGGGTCTTGTATTTTCAAGATATGGGCGGAGCTATATTTACGGAACTGACATTGATGTTCGTGAAACAAAGAACGCTGCAAACACATTTTTCGAGGAATCGCTCTATCTCAGAGGCTGTCATGTAACTATGCATCGAAAGTGGTTTGATACTTATGTATGGACATCACTGCGAAACCGTGACGCTACCCTTGATGAAAATGGGAAAGCTATAACAATAAAGGAATCAGGATACCATTACGCCGGTGAGGCGAGAGAGAATTTGAGTGAGAAAATTTCTGCCGTACGGCTTGCAATGACCCGTATACCGGGGGTTGAGTGGTCTGTTACCGGAATCGTGACCAGATATTCGCCGGAGCTGGCACATAAACAGGGAGAAAACAGCTTCCACGATCCGGAAGGGAAGACTTTCAAACATGTGACATTTGACGGCAGGTTGGAAAGGGGTTCTACGACTGTTTTTTTTGAGCATGCTGTTATGGAGTCGAATGAGAATGCCACAATAAGTGGGATTCTGATAAAAAAGCCACGTTTTCGTACAGGAATACATTTTCGCCATTACGATAAAGGATTCTGGGCGCCTCGCTCCGGAGGTTTTTCTGCTTTCGGAAGAACTTTCAATGAAAAAGGTGTATATTCAGGTATCAGCGCTGATCTTTCAAAAACCATCCGGCTAACTGCTTCTATGGATCTTGCAAGATCATTATACCGTACGTATTTTGAGAATATGCCTTTTTCAAGAAAAAGGATTAATATTGCTCTTCAATCACGGTTGTTCAACGGTATTCGGGGAAGGATCACCGCGCGCATGACTGATAACTCTGGCCCCCAAAGTGGGGATGAAGAAAAAAGTGTAAAAAGAAGATGGAACAGCCGTATTAAATTTGAAAATTCCCACGGAAGAAGCTCGGTTTGGGGATGGCGGACAACGGCAGTTTGGTCGGACTCCCAAATGGAGGATGATGAAAAAAATGGAAATGACGGAGGCCCGTTTACTGAAATTGGGATTTCTTTTAGCAGAAATGATTTAAAGCTCGACATGGCAACTGCTTTTTATAACATTCCATCCTACGCATCGAGGTATTATCGTTATGAACGTAATGTTCCGGGACGTGGCCGCACAAGTGCGGTGTGGGGCAGGGGAAAATCAATTATCTTTCTGTTTAGGTGGAAATCTATTTCACTGAGATACCGTCACAATAATTCTGATATAATGGAACTGTCAAATGAAATATCCTTTCAGTGTGATGCAGATTTCTGAAACGAATTCAAAAATATTCAAGAATTTAAAAATGGGACTTGACAAACTGCTTTCTTTCTGATTCATTTTTCTGTGGATTTATGTGTGGAATAGTCAACAATAGAATTTAACATCGAGGAGTGTATTGTGAAAAAACTATCTTGTGTTCTTGTGTTATGCTTTATTACCGTTTTTTGTGCCTGTGAAAAGAAAAAAACCGTACAAAAAGAATCAAAAGTTTTGGAAAATTTTTCAAGAAGAGACACAAAGCCGGTTTTAATGACCGGAGAACAGGATAGTTTTCATCCTCAAAGTACAATTGAGAGTATACGGAAAAAACGCCTCACGGATTTTGGCAGACTCAAGAAAAAACCTCCAGTTTTAACTATTGATAAAGCCGCCGCAGTAAAAGCACTTAATGTTCCCGGTTTTATGTCTTTTATAATTGATGAATTTGATCAGAAACCTTTTGTAATTTCTTCTTTCCCATTTGATTATGAAAACGATATTGACGCCCTTAAGAGATTATATAAACAACATAACCTCAATGATATATTCTCCGGAGAGAATAATGAACTGGATGTTCTCATGGAATTGATGATTTACACG
>JABHYP010000151.1 GCA_018656855.1 Candidatus Latescibacterota bacterium
CCACCGTAAGCAGTGCCTAAATGCGAATGATAGTCCGTCCCATAAAACAAAAGCTCAGTGCAATCTTCCTTTGAAGCAACCCCATAAATACCACTCATAATTCAATTCCCTTTTTTTATTTATAATAATGTTAAATCTAACCACCTAAAAAATTCAATCAATTTTATATCAATTTCAATAACATACTAAGATTCTCTTAGAATGGGAATTAGCATATTTGATAATATTCAGAAAGAAAGAGTATTCAATCGTTTTTCTTATTCAATGCGTGCAGTTTCTTCACAAGATACCGAATCCCTAACAATGAGATTGTGCGGTTTACTATTTTAAAAAATATAAAAAGAATCGGCCTGTACTGAGTTGCTCTATAGAGTGCCGTTCCAATGAGAGCGAGCGTAGGTTTATGGCCTCTATATACATAATAATCAAACCAGTAAAAACATCTCTGTATCTGCTTTTTTGAAAATTCTGGATAATCCAGTACAGCTACCCGCCTTTCCCATTTTGTTTCCATATCTTCTTTAATATATCCCTTATCAATACATAATTTATATAGATCAGTCCCCTGGTACGGATAAAAAATCGAAAGTTGGAACCAGTCTGGTAAACATATACGGTTCATTTTGATAGTCTCATTGAAATCTTCGACTGTCTCTCCGGGTAATCCAACCAGGTTAAAGAAACACACTTTGATACCGAATTTTCTTGCCAATTGAACTGCACTTATAACGTCTTGGTTTGAATAATTTCTTTTAAGAACCTCACGCCGTATTTTTTCGCTTCCGGACTCAAGTCCAATATTTACGAACGAAATATTACACTTTTTAAATGCTTCAAAAAGTGTCTCCAGATTATCATTCGGAGTAATTCTTAAATTAACTCCATATGCCAGAGGACTGGTTAGAGTGGAATTATATTTCTCAAGAGTGGCACAGAGTTCCATTGCCCATTTCTTGTTTGCGCCAATTGTTTCAATTTCTAAATAAATCTCCGATGTTAAAGGAAATTTCTCACATAACGTTTTAATTTCCTCCACAATATTATTCGGAGATCTAAACCGCACATATGGTCCGGGAGCAATTTTTTTCAGAGCATGATTGGAACAATAGGCACATTGAAAAGGACATCCTCTTCCCAAAAGTACAGTATATCTTAAATTCTTTTGATTTAGAAGCTTATCATCCGTCCATTCCAACCACATCTCTCTATCAGGAAAGGGCAAACTATCAATATCTTGAACAAATTGACGTGCCGTATTCTTTTCTATTTCAGAACCGTGTTTAATCCAGAGATTTTCTATCGAGGTAGGCGTTGAGCCCATTTCTAATTGAGAAACCAATTCAAGAGCAGGGTACTCTCCCTCACCTATACACAATGCATCAAAAGTGTTATCGAGAACTCTTTCAGGATTTAAAGAAACATGAACACCACCGGCTAATAAGTATATATCCGGATATTGTTTTTTTATATATGCTGCCACACTGGAAATGAATGGAAATTCCGTGGATACAGCAGTAAAACAAATAAGTTTTGGTTTAAAATCATATATACGCGAATCTATGTTATCCCGAAAATTATCCCCGAAAATTCGTGGTAGTGCGAGCAGTTTTGTCTGATGTCCGTGTTCTTTTAATAGTGAAGAAATATATGATATGCCAATTTGTGAATGGTCTGGATTTATTGGTTTATTTTTGGAAGGAACTTCAAAAGAAAATGAATATATAAATAATATTTTCATGCTTTTACCAACATGCATATAGTTTGTTTAAATTGTTAAACATAGCCAATTTTCTTGGTTTCTATAATTTTTTTTCGGCACCAAATACGACATACATGAAATACCATGTTCATACCAATATTCTTTTAATAAATTAATTTCTTTATCAATCTTACCCAGTACTGCGAGCTAAATCCTCTGTTCCAGAGATTGCAGAAACCAATTAAAAACTTGCTTTTTATTTTTAATAGTCCGCTGTCGAGGTCTAAAAATTTTTTTGCCAGCGATAACGCCGTTGAAGAAGCTTTTAATACCTCTCTTTTCTTAAAATTTATTGCAAGGTTTCCATATACCGTCGCCACCGATCTTTCGCCGGTCATATTCAATAATTCCTTATGTGAAAATTTTTCCAGGCATGATATATACAGCGCATTCAGTTCATCATGAAAAAAACGTTCTGTAAAACCACCCTGCTCCGGGTGGATTCTCGATTTTATCAGAACTTCCGGCACGTGTTTAAACTCAAACTTCTCCGCCATTCTCAGCCACAGCTCATAATCCTGTGTAGTACGCCATTTTTTATTGAACAGCCCAACTTCATCAAAGCACACTTTTGGTATTAATATTGTACAGCCATTAATGGGAGGCTCGGTAATTAAAGCATAACGGAATTTAAAATTTGCAACGGGGTTAACTTTGTAGGTACGAAGAAAATTGGAGTTGCTGTCGATAAAATCAAAATCACTGTATAATATAACAGTTTCCCTGATTGTTCGTAAATAATCTACCTGAACTTCAATTTTATTCGGATAATATACATCATCATGGCTCAACCAGGAAAAATACGCTCCTGTCATCTCACTTATCGCGAGATTAAGCGCTGTCGCCACACCTCCATTCTCCTTGGAAAAATAGCGGATACTGTCGCCATAGGATTGAGCTATCTCCTCTGTTTTTCCTCTATCGTCGGAACCATCGTTGACAACTATAACCTCAGTGTTATTATATGTTTGAGCTAAAGCGCTGTCAATCGCTTCACGCATGTAATTTGAGCCGTTGTAAACAGGAATAACTATGGAAACTCCGGGTTTAAAATCCAATCTACCTCCAGTCATATCCCGTTACAATCTTTACCACTGTACTGCTGACATTTTTCACCATATATTCGGGGACCGGCTTCCAGTCGCAGGGTTGCTCCAAAACTGTTCGAACACATCTTACAATAGAGTCGGATTCAGCTCCGCTCAGAATATTACTGCCTGCCTCAAGTGTTTCCGGGCGTTCGGTTGTATCCCGCAGCGTTACGTTCGGTATCCTGAAAATACAGCATTCTTCCTGAACTGTCCCGGAATCGGTCAAAACGCATTGCGCATGCCTTTCCAGGTGTACAAATTCAAATAATCCCAGAGGTTCAATTGCGCGAATTCCCGCATTGAGTTTCACTTTCTGGTGTTCCAGTCTGTTTCTCGTACGGGGGTGCACACTCCAGACAATCGGCACATCATACTCGTCGCAGAGCCGATTGATTGCATCAACGAACTTTCCCAGTCTTTCATTACTATCCACGTTTTCAGCCCTATGCAGCGTAACAAGGAAAAAGTGTTTATCCTCAAGTCCCAGGTCATCGAGAATGGTACTGGCTTTTATACGATCGTCAAAATGATCCAGCACTTCCTTAATCGGATTACCAGTTACATAAATTCGTTCACCTGGAATTCCCTCCTTAAGCAGATTTGCCCGGCTGCGCTCTGTATATGGCAGTAGAATGTCGCTTGAATGATCGATTATTCTCCGGTTCACCTCTTCGGGAACACGGTCGTCATAGCAGCGATTACCAGCTTCCATGTGATAAACGGGTATACCGAGCCTTTTGGCAATAATGGCAGCCAGACTGCTGTTCGTATCACCAAGTACAAGGAATTTATCAGGTTTCTCTGCCAGCATTACCTTTTCACATTCAACAAATATTTTCCCGATCTGCTCCCCAAAACTGCCCTGTACTCCAAGATAATGGTCAGCCTGGCGTACACCAAGTTGCTCAAGAAAAATCTCATTCAGATTCGCGTCATAGTTCTGGCCGGTATGAACCAGCACATGGTCGCAGAGAGCATCAAGTTTTTTTAAAATAAGGCTTAAACGAATGATTTCCGGGCGTGTGCCCAGTATGGTCATGATTTTCATGTTAATTTACATCTTTCATAAAAATGTATGAATTGTTGGATAAATTTATTTTTTTAAATGTTCAAACACATTCAATCCATCAAAAGAATCCCGCAGG
>JABHYP010000152.1 GCA_018656855.1 Candidatus Latescibacterota bacterium
AAATACCGATAACGATAGCAAACTGGTTGAGCGAGACTAGAAAACCGCGTTTGCCCGCCGGCGATATTTCCGCAATATACAAAGCCGAGATCATAGATGCGCCGACTGCTATACCGCCTATCAGTCGCGCAACGATAAGCTCGGTATATGACTGCGGAAGAGCAGAAAGAATGGCGGAAACGGCAAAAAGCAGCGCGGCGACAATCAGGACTTTTTTGCGCCCGTAACGGTCACTTAACGGCCCAGACACTGCTGAACCGATTACACAACCGATAATAATGTTGCTGACCGCAAATCCTTCCTGGTGGGCATTAAGCTGGAAATGATCGGTAATAAAAGGGATCGCGCCGGCTATGACGCCTACATCAAAACCGAATAACAGCCCGCCGATAGCAGCCACACTTGAAATGATGAAAACATACAGCAGACTTCCTGTGTCAGGCTGTTTTTTGGATAATGTATTGGAGTTGTCACACATTCGGCTTAATTAATCAGTAATCCTTAATAAGTGTTTATACCGACTTTCCTCATATAAAAATCATGAGCAGTTATAATTCTCAACAATCTTAGTGATGTGTGAATATTACCTTTCAATATTTCTTTAGCAAGAATTTTGTTTTTGAAAAACAGCTCCAATATTTTTCCCGGATTTTTTATATTGAACTATATATAACTAAAATGTTTTGTTTTGTGATATTAATATAACATTTTAACTAATGGCTATATATTTTATACTAATATACCGTAAAATATTAAAGAAGATAAGATAGCCGCTAAAGAGGAAAAGGCCGCGGAAAAGGAAGAAAAGAAAAAACCTTCTGGGAAAGAAGATAAAAAGAAATAATTTTAATTAATAATATATTATATTTCTTGTTAGATATTTAAAAAGACACAATATATTAACACCTTATAATCCAATAGGAACCAATAGACTTAACATTTATTTGTTGAGTCTTTTTCATTTATACTGGGAGCAAAGAGGGGTATCGCTCCTACGGAGGGCAGCAGAAAAGCTGCGACCTCCCGACTTCCGGTCAGGTGTTCATATATTTTTTTCAATCATCATAAACTATTGACAATCAACCTAATATCACATGACTTTTGCATTTGCAGCTTTTAATGGTAACGCTAAACTATGTGTCCACCGTGAGAACATTTTTTTCCTCAAGAAGAAAGGGTGGCATTACTCAAACAACTCCGTAGAGATATACCGTTCCCCTGTGTCGCAACCGACTGTGACCACAAGCTTTCCGGCGTTTTCAGGACGTTTTGCAACCTGAACTGCTGCATAGGCATTCGCTCCGGAGCTTATGCCGACAAGTATTCCCTCTTCACTCGCCAGGCGACGGGACATTTCCATTGCATCCTCGTTACTCACCGTTATCACTTCATCGATTATGTCACTGTTGAGCACATTCGGGACAAAACCCGCGCCGATACCCTGTATTTTATGGGGGCCCGGGTTGCCGCCGCTTAGGATAGGTGAATCGCTCGGTTCGACTGCTATCGCTGTAAGTGAGGTTTTTTTCTTCTTCAGCGCTTCGCCTACGCCTGTAATTGTGCCGCCGGTTCCCACGCCCGCCACGAATATATCAATTTCGCCTTCTGTATCGCGCCATATTTCTTCGGCTGTTGTTTTGCGATGTATTTCCGGATTTGCCGGATTATTGAACTGTTGCGGCATAAATGCACCCTCTGTCGAGTCAAGTATTTCCTGGGCTTTATTAATTGCCCCATTCATCCCTTCTGACGCCGGAGTCAGAACAACTTCTGCACCGAGTTGCTTAAGAAGTTTCCTTCGCTCGATACTCATGCTTTCCGGCATGGTCAATATCAGCTTGTATCCTCGGGAGGCGCATATAAACGCCAGAGCAATTCCGGTATTTCCCGATGTCGGCTCCACAATCACGTTCTCATGGCCGATTAAATTTTGTTTTTCAGCTTCGAGAATCATACTCAGGCCAATGCGGTCCTTCACCGAAGACATAGGGTTGAATGTTTCAAGCTTTATTGCGACTTTTGCGTCGTTTCCAGCCACACGATTGAGCATTACAATTGGCGTATTGCCTACTGTTTCTGTAATATCTTTATACATCACCTTTTCTCCAATATTTTATCCTGCAAGTGTGATTTCTCTCTATTTGATATATCTACTTTTATTTTTTTATGATATAGTCGAGATTATTATTTATGAAAACAATTGTATATTATTAAGAAGCATTTCTTCATTGTTTTTATTTCTCCTCTTCGCGACCTTTAATAACAAACATCCCTTTAAGAGCAAGCATATTTGCATATGGATGCCACAATGAAGAATTTCTCCATTTACCAGCAATAAAATACTCCTCATGATTAATTGATATGTTTTCAGACAGGCAATAATCCTTGAAATCACGTATGGTAAGTTGATGTATATTCGGCGTATTGTACCATTCAAAAGGTAAAGCTTTTGATCTTGGCATTTTCCCTCGGAAGAGAAGAGTCATTCTGAGAAACCAGTGGCCGAAATTCGGAAATCCAACAATCCCGAACCTGCCCACTCTGAGCATCTCCTTGATGATTTTATCAGGTTTATTAATAACCTGGAGTGTCTGATTCAGAATAACATAGTCATAGGAAAAGTCTAGGAAATCTCCGAGCCCATCATCCAAATCATCCTGAGACACTGAGAGTCCCCGTTCAACGCACTTTATAAGATTATCTTCGTCAATATCGATTCCACAACCCATAACTCCTTTTTTTTCACTAAGTCGAGCAAGTAAAGAGCCGTCTCCGCACCCTAAATCTAAAACATGTGAATCTTCGGGGACTATCTCGGTTATGAGATCGCGGTCTGTTCGTATAAGCTGTTCAATCTGTTGGTCCGTCATATTTTTTTCTTTCCTACACTGTCAAGAAATGGAACTATAATTCGTTTGGGCTGTTCATACTCTGTAAGAAATGCATCATGACCATATGGCGAATTGATTTCGATAAACGACACATCCTTTTTATTACGCTTGAGCGCCTGCACAATTTCTCGAGATTGTTCAGATGTGAAAAGCCAGTCGGAGTTGTAGGACATAAAAAGGCATTTAGCCTTGACGGCTGCAAATGCTTTGTCGAGACTTCCATAGCTCCTCGCAATATCGAAATAGTCCATAGCCTTGGTTAGATACAGATAACTGTTTGCATCGAACCGTTCGGTGAATCGCTGTCCCTGGTATTGCAGATACGATTCTATCGCAAATTCTGTAGTGAAGTCATAACTGAACCTGTCGGCGGATTGAAGCTTTCGGCCAAAACGTGAATCTAAGGACAAATCAGACAGGTAAGTTATATGTCCTATCATCCGGGCTATAGCCAGACCCTGAATAGGTCCCGGTGTACCGTAGTAACACCCATCATTCCAGCCGGGATCCATCGTAATCGCCTTACGCCCCACAGCATTGAATGCCAGAGACTGAGCGGAAAGTCTCGCACACGATGCTATACATATTGCCGAACGTGTCATCTCAGGAAACCTGAGGATCCATTCAATAACCTGGAATCCCCCCATGGAACCGCCTGCAAGAGAATAGAGCTTTGATATTCCGAGATGATCCATAAGCTTTTTTTGCGCCTCCACCATATCACCGACAGTTATGATGGGAAAATCCTGGCAATAGTGTTTTCCTGTTTGTGGATTTATGGAACCCGGGCCAGTGGTGCCCTTACACCCACCGATTATATTGGAGCAGATCACCCAGTACTTACTCGTGTCGAATCCCTTTCCCGGGCCTACCATCACATCCCACCAGCCGGTTCGCTTGTCATTTGGATGGTGGTATCCCGCTACATGAGCATCCCCGGAAAGAGCATGCAAAATGAGAATAGCATTGGATTTATCTTCGTTTGGTTCGCCGTAAGTTTCGTACACAATATCTATAGGGCCGAGAGTATGGCCCGATTCGAGCTTCATGGGATCTTCTGCGCTCGCAAATGTAAACTGTTGCTCTTTTACCAAACCTACAGAATTCGTGTCCATTATATATTCCAGAGATAAAAATTATTTGATTGGCAATATTATACCGATCGCCTTTTCTCCTATAAATTCTTCAATATCAAAAGGTCACCGACAGGCTAAACCGGTTATTATTCTACTGCTTTCTCAAGAGCCTGATTAATGTCATCTTTAATATCCTCTACATCCTCAATACCTATCGAGAGCCTGATGTAGTCCTCGGTCACTCCCGTTGCCTTTTGCTCTTCAGGAGTCAACTGCTGATGAGTTGTTGATGCAGGGTGAATCACAAGGCTTTTTGAATCGCCGATATTGGCAAGATGCGAAAGAAGCTTTACAGAGTTGATGAATCTTTTGCCCGCTTCCAACCCTCCTTTGATGCCAAAACCTGCGAGTGCGCCATAATTACCATGTAAGTATTTTTTTGCAATCTCATGACCGGGGTGACTATCGAGTCCGGGGTAATTAACCCAGGAAACAAGCGGGTGTTCCTGCAGGAATCTCGCAACATCTATAGCGTTTTCAGAATGTTTTTTCTGACGGAGGTACAAGGTCTCCATACCCTGAAGAAACAGAAAAGCATTGAACGGGCTCATTGCCGGGCCGAAGTCACGGAGCAACTGAACTCTCACTTTTATGATGAAAGCGATATTACCCAAGTCTGGAAAATCTCCGAACACATCCCAGTATTTTAATCCGTGATAGCTGGGATCAGGCTCGGTGAATTCGGGGAAATTGCCGTTAGCCCAGTTGAATTTACCTCCATCTACAATAACACCACCGATGGATGTTCCATGCCCGCCGATGAACTTAGTTGCTGATGTGGTCAATATATCCGCTCCATAATCAAGAGGTCTGACAAGACCTACCCCCACAGTGTTGTCTACTACAAACGGAATTCCTGCTTCATGAGCAATTTTAGCAATCGCTTCAAAATCAGGAACATCCAGTTTGGGATTGCCGATTGTCTCCGCATAGATCGCCCTTGTTCGGGGAGTTATGGCTTTTTTAAATTCTTCCGGGTTAGAAGAATCTACAAATGTAGTAGTTCTTCCCAGTTTTGGGAAAGTATAATGTAAGAGCTGATAAGTTCCTCCGTAAAGATTATTTGCCGCTACTATCTCATCACCAATACGCGTAATTGCCAGGAGTGCAAGAGTTTCCGCCGCCTGGCCGGAAGCAACAGCAAGCGCCCCTGTTCCGCCTTCAATGGCAGCAATTCTTTTCTCAAATACATCCGTTGTCGGATTCATAATCCGTGTATAGATATTACCGAATTCTTTCAGGGCAAAAAGATTTGCAGCATGCTCGGTATCTTTAAACACATACGATGTCGTTTGATAAATCGGTACAGCCCGTGCTCCGGTAGAAAGATCGGGGCTTTCCTGGCCTGCATGAAGAGCCCTTGTGGCCAATCCTTTATGTACAGTGCTCATATGTTTCCTCTCTCTTGTTAAATAATGTATTCAATTAATTCATCATTATTTATGAGTTTACTCTTTCTTTCAGCAAGCTCTTTCATTGTAACCGAATCAAGCACATTTTCTATAGCTTCTTTAACTTCTTTCCATACCTGAAAAGTTACACATTTACCCATTCTTTCACAGTCGTATTCACCGGTACATGGAACTACATCAAAAGGACCCTCAAGAGCTCGTATGATATCGCCGACTGTAATATCCGAAGGCGGTTTATAAAGTTCATATCCCCCTTTAGCTCCGCGCGTGCTTATAACGAGACCTGATGTCCTGAGAGTATTAAGTATCTGCTCAAGGTACCGCACTGATATGCCCTGGCTTTCAGCTATCTCGTGAACCATAATAGGTCCTTCTCCGTATCTGAGAGACAGTTCAAGCATCGCCCTGGTGCCATATCTTCCTTTTGTAGAAATCTTCAATTAATAGCTCCATTTTTTAAAATGTAAAATAATTACATTAAGTTTATTATATAAACAATATTTTAGTTCGTTTTGAAAGCATTAAGCCAACAAACAGTCGATACATTATTAACATACTCGGGAAAATGATAATATATCCGAGCGGTATTGTCAAGTATATTTTTTCATTTATGGGAAATTTTTAAACAAGGGATATAATTATCTGTGGAATGCAGTGTTTCATTCGTCGGCTGAATCTTCCGGTTCAGTTATTATTCCCTCAGAAAACCGTACCGCGAGAATCTCCACCGCTCTTTTACGATCTTTTTCAGAAACGCAAACCCCAATTTCGCCAAGACCGTCGACAGTTATGGCAATGGTACTCCGCAAACCTGAGCCGCGCTTATAAGCGTATATCTCCTCAGCCAGGAGAAGCCCCACCGCCATGTCTGCCATCGGTTCGTCCCATGTGCTGAATACGGTTATTTCATCCAGATTACTCATTATTTGCCTCTTTGTCTTTTACGAGTGTTTCAGCCATATATTTGCATGCATACAGACGGCAATTTTTCGGCCTGTTTTCATAGTCCGTACACCTCAGCCCGTCCCCTGATACGTTACGGCATAGAAGTGGCCACTGAATATAGTACGTGCCATCCTCTTCAAAGATTCGTGCGCCATCATGGAGAAGCCACCATTCTTTGAAATCAGTGTCATAATAGTTCTCACGGGAAATGCGCCATCGAACTGTTGTGCAGCATTCAGCCCGCTCAGGGCAATCGATATCCTCACAGGGGGTTTTTTGAAACATGCTTTTTTCTTCCATGTGTAAAAATTCTTTCATGCTGTATTTCGTTAATGAATAATTTTTTTGAAAGAACAATAGTAATATATTATTTTTTGGGGAAAATTTCATGTTAAAAATAATTTGTTTTTGCTTTCTATATGCGGCTTCTGTGAGCTCTGCCGCAAAATCTAAGAATACTTCATATTAACTATCATTTTAATGTAACGCATTTGCCCGGACTCTTGAAAACATCTTGAAATATTTACATCATATTTGTACCTTTGTATTGTGCATATCAATAGATTAACGGAGAAAAAATGAAAAAATCGCTATATCTACACATTTTGCTAGTATTCCTTCTTGTAACCGGATGCTCTATAATAAAACGGCCGCAGATACAAAATATTCCGGCGCTTGTCCCCGCGGAGGATGCGGTCCCGGGAGTGCCAGAAAGAGTTCAGTTTGCCGACTACTGGATCAGGACGGCGCCAGACCCGGACAAGGTTATTATGACGCCTGAAAATATTGAAATTTTTAATAATGAGAATCCTCAGAATGACACGTATTTGTTAGATGTTTTGAGTCTCCCCTTAGAAATTGACGGGGCCGCTATCCGAAAAAGCCTCGCCGAGAACGCACGGTGGCTTCTGGAGGCAGGATTATTTGTAACCGGGGACATCCCGCTTGAAAAAGCTGAGCGGCACCGTATCAACGCATGCATGGATACATCGGTGGTGCCGGATATGATAACACCGAAGGTCGGTG
>JABHYP010000153.1 GCA_018656855.1 Candidatus Latescibacterota bacterium
ATCGCTTTGTTTCGTCGCTGATGTTTATTATGGTCTGTGTAAATTTCAGGTGAGAAGAATCCCTGTCAAGTCTGAACTCTCGAACGAGTTGTACACCGGAAGATTTGTCCTTGACACTTGTAAGGCGTGCAGTGCGCGGCCCTATGATCTCAGCCGACCATCTGCCGACCCACAGATCGGGTCTGCCAGGTGCAAGCATTTCCGGGCCTATGTCGCATCTCCCTCCGCTGGGGTCTATTCTTTTATCACCGGGTGTATAAGTATAGCCGTCATGTTCGGGGCTAGTGTAAATCGCGTTCTGCCCGTCCAAAGAGTATTCGAGAACGCGTCCCCCGCAGTTCGGGTCGAGAATAACACTCATAAAACCGTTTGATAACTCGACACAATTAGTATAGCCGTGGCTGTCTACCCACGAAGCACCTTCGTAACTTTTTTGTGCCATGTAACTGCTGCAGGAAACCATAGTTATACCAATAATAGCCAGTTGAAATAATAACTTTTTCAACATTGTTTTACTTCCTCGCTTTCAGGATTAGTGTATGGGAGAAAATTGTACTCGAACTCTCAATATTTTAGTAAACAGTTTTATAAATACTGTAATTACCATATGTCATTGCGAGTGAACGGAGTGAGCGAAGCAATTAAAGAGAGGGGATTGCTTCTGCTATGCCTTGCAATGACTGTACCTGATTTAAGCTTAATATATCACATTATTTATGAAAAGAACTATTTAATTCTAACTAATAATTCGAATACATAGAAAAATCAAGGAGAATCTTTTGACTGGAGGATAATGCTGAATAAAGATGAAAAATATATAAAAAGAGTGCCTTGCCCGACGCACGTTTGGAGAAGAGTAGGTATAAGCATGAAGTTTAACGATTAAGTTAAACAAACGTCGGATAAAGGCACTCTCACCGTAAATATAAGTTATATAATAAGGTTAAACAGTGATGGCGCTCACATTTAGCAATAATTACATAAATGCACTGTTTTGTGTGTGTAACAAAAAGATGACAGCGAGAACATAATGAACTACCCCGACGCAAGCGTCGAGGAATTCTTTCGATTAAAAGAGTTTTCACGGATTTGCATTATGCTGTATTCGCCCATATACCATGCAATCATCTCTTCCCCGCAGGTTGTGTGGACATTAAATATTCTGAAGTGAATTATCGTGTTGGCGGATATCGAAAATGTATTGAAGTTGAAGAATAATTGTCTTATTATATAATAATAGAAAGAGGTTGCTGTGAGATTTATTTGTAAATATATGACTACCCTTTTTTTTATCTTGATCATAGCACTTTTAGCCGAATGTGTAAAGGAGATAAAACCAACAATGAATATCGAGGAGAAAGTATTCGGGAAAACGGCAGACGGTATACCGGCGAACCTTTATATCCTGACAAACAGCAATGGAATGGAAGTAAAAATCACTAATTACGGCGGTATCGTTGTTTCAATTTCTGTTCCGGATAAGAATGGAAAATTTTATGATGTTGTCCTTGGCTATGACACTCTTGAAGAGTACACACGTGATAACCCCTATTTTGGCTGTATTGTCGGGCGATATGCAAACCGCATTGCGAAGGGCGCTTTCATGCTGAATGGTGTTGAATACACTCTTGCGCAAAATAATAATGATAATCATCTCCACGGTGGCATAAAAGGATTTGATAAGGTCGTATGGAACGCTGAAATTGTCAGAAGGGATGAGGAGGTGGGCGTAAAGCTCACTTATTTAAGTGTGGATGGCGAAGAAGGTTACCCGGGGAATCTTAACGTTACCGTTATTTATACGCTAACCGATAGCGATGAATTGAAGATAGATTACATGGCAACAACTGACAGAGATACTGTGGTTAATTTAACGAACCATTCCTATTTCAATCTTGCCGGAGCCGGTTTGGGGGATGTTCTCGGACACGAGATGATGATTAACGCCGACCGGTTCACTCCAATCAATGCAAATCTTATCCCGACAGGAGAGCTGAGAAGTGTCGAGGGAACTCCGCTGGACTTCACACGGCCGGAAACTATTGGCTCCAGGATTGATGCTGACGATGAGCAGATAAAATTCGGCGGCGGTTATGACCACAACTGGGTGTTGAATAAAAGCGGTGAAGAACTTTCTCTCGCGGCAAGAGTATCCGATCCTGCAACCGGAAGATGCATGATGGTATATACGACCGAGCCCGGTATACAGTTTTATTCAGGGAACTTTCTGGACGGGAGCAGTAGAGGAAAAAAAGGTAGTGTTTATCACAAGCGATACGCATTCTGCCTTGAAACCCAGCATTTCCCGGATTCGCCCAATAAGCCCGAGTTCCCGTCTGTTGTTCTCAAGCCCGCTGAAACATATAAGCAGACCACGATCTACAGATTTTCAGTGAAATAGTTCTTTAAAAGAAATTCTGGCTTTTATTTGTCAGGATTACTTATAAAAGATATGGACCTGATACATCCCCGGTATTTATCATTTCTTCTTGCTTAATGAATCCTAAATTTACCGGAAAGATAATAGAACAATAAATAAAACTATATGTTAGAAACAAAAAACTTCTATTCTGGATTCTGGCTCCTGACTCCTTAATTCTGCCCTCATTTATAATTTGACATTGCTCGAATTGCTTGTTATATTTGTTCCCGATTTCGTAAAATAATGTGTTAATGTTAATTTTTGGAGGAATGAATGGCTCATGTAATTTCAACTGAATGCACATCATGCGGCACCTGCGCAGAAGCTTGTCCGTCAGAGGCTATCTCAGAAGGTAAAAGCCAGTTCGTTATTGATGCGGAACTTTGCGTGGATTGCGGTGTATGTGTTGACGAATGTCCTGTCGAAGCTATTTCCGAAGAATAAAAATTCATATTGCAAAAAAAATCCGTACCGGTTACACGGTACGGTTTTTTTTGTCAAAGAAGGTTTAGAAAAAGAATAATTTCCTTTTGTTAAACTCACCAGATTAAGTATGGATATGTTTTCTCAGATACTCATTTTTTAAAGAAACTTATTAGAAAATGAAATGAACAGTTAATCTTCCAATAATGTCTGTATCAAGTTTTGTATCTTTGTATGATTTAATCCATATATTGGGAATAAAACGTACTTGATTATGAGGATGGTAATCAATCCCTAAAAGCCACAATCTGTCTCCGGTCTCATTTTTATCTTTGTCCCAGTTAAAATCATCAAATCTGGCAAGAACATTTAGCTGCCGACTTAGTTTTGTCCGGCCAAAAAGAGATATTCCCTGACGGACAATATCTTTCTGGTGTTCATCATAGCGACGGCCTGTTTCTACGCCTACCAACCAGCCTGGCTGCATGAACGCTGCAAAACACTTAAATGTTTTTGCTGCGTCTGATGAATTCTTTTTCTCATAATCGGTCACCAGTTCAAAAAATAAATACTTTTTAGGGGCAGCGGAAAGAGAGCAATAAAATTTCTTGTATTTGTCGTTTTCCGGTTTATATCCATTCCCGTGTCCTGCCATAATATGATAACCCCAGATTTCGGATTTATCAAATTTGCCCTTCAATGCAATTCCAATATCGCATGGATTTCCGAGATCACGGGTATCAAATAATGTTTTTTCGACAGACCAGTAGTTCCATAAATTTTCTTCATTTGCCCACACCGGAGACTGGCTCAGTCCGATTAACAAATCCCCCCGCGGAATAAATTTCTTCCAGCGTAGAAAAGCAAATTTTATATATGGTTCATATTTACCCGAGGTTCCGATATTTTTTTGATTTGATTCAATTGTAAGCCGGGTTTCAAAACGATCGGAAATATCGTAATCGTAATGTAAGTAAATTCGTTTGAGTATAGTTTCATTATACTTTCCGTTCGTTTCGGGGCCATCGGAAGAAATGTTGTGATTATAATACCCCATTATATATCCGCTAAAATTCCCCTGTGTATATCCTGTGGATGGAAAAACAAAAAGTATCAGAAATAAAAACATGCCGGGCAGAATTTCTCTTCTTTTTGCGGCTAAATACATATTTTTTTCTCCTTTTAAAAATTATTTGAATCCCTAAATATTTAACCTGTATAGGATATTAACCGAAAATGTTACTTATCAGGACTATTTAATATATCATCTTTTTTGTAAAGCACGCAAAGTAAAAAAGTATTGTTAATTGTTAAAAATATCTGTGTTCATACGTGTTCATCTGTGGCTTTTAAATATTTTCTGTGAATAGTTAGGAATAGACGTAAATGTGCATAAAAAACGGTCGCACCTGACTCAGATGCGACCGCTACCTATTCATTACAAGGAGATGACTCAACATGCAAAACCTTTCATTCACCTTTTTCAGAAGCCATTATCCCCGCTATAACACCGATAAAAATTCCCCCGATGACGCCTAAAGAGATACCGACTCCTATGTTGTCAATGACCATACCGACAACATAGCCAATAATTGCACCTAAAACCAGTGAAGTCACCACTGTAATACTTAAAATCATGTCGGAGGACCAGTGGTGTTCAGCTATTGTCTTCATGACAGTACCCTCCTTCCGGCTGAATAAAGCTGCGGCAAATGTGAATGTTCCCTATAAAGCCCCTCCCTGAGAATATGGTTATTTTAAAAACGACAACTGTTCTGGGCAGCAAAACATCTCTAATTTACAGTATATAAACAAATCGAATTTTGTCAAGCTGATTTTTATTTATATTATTTATATTATTTATATTATGAAAAATAATTCAGTATATTGCAGTATAAAGAGTGTGCTTCCTGTCAAATGGTTACACGTTATCCCTTAGAAAAAACTCCTGTATCTGAGGAATATCAGCCTGAAAAGCTTCCTCGATGGTGCCGGTAAAAAGAACTTTTCCATTGTCGAGATATGTGATGTAATGGGCGATACGTTTGATACTTTCAAGCTCGTGAGTGACAACCACAATCGTCATACCGAGCGTTTCATTAAGTGAGATTAACAGGCGGTCAAGCCCCTGGGCGGTGACAGGATCAAGGCCGGCAGAGGGCTCATCGCAGAAAATTATGTCGGGGTCCATTACGATTGCCCGGGCAACTGCAACACGCTTCTGCATGCCACCGGAAAGTTCGCGCGGGTATCTGTCATACACGTCCAACAGTTCAACCTGCCGCAGTTTTGTCTCTGCTATCTCACGGCGTAGTTTCGGGCTCATATCAGTGTGTATTTCCAAGGGAAGAGCAACATTTTCTCCGATAGTCAGAGAGTTTAAAAGCGCGCCATTCTGGTACATAACGCCTACCTGCCGCAGAACTGTTTCAACATCTTCTTCCTCGAGTTCAGTCATTTCATTACCGAGAAGATTGATGCTTCCTTTGCCAGGTGTATACAGGCGGATGATATTTTTCAGAAGAGTGGACTTTCCACAGCCGGATGTTCCGAGAACCACCATGATACTTCCTGCTTCTACGGTTAAATTGATACCTTCGAGGACGTGTTTTCTACCGTACCATGCATGGAGATTTTCAACTTCCAGTATGATATCATCCGACATTATTACCACTTTCCACTCTCGAAAAACAGAATATTTAAGTTAAAAAGTCAGGATATATTGTATAATTATAGTATGATAGTTACAAATAATTGTATTTGTCTTTTGATTCCTGAATTCCATCGTTATATATATTAAAAATAGAGTATTATCGACCAGATTGCATCTGCAAAAATTATTGCGAAAATGGCAGTCACAACCGACATGGTAGTCGCCCGGCCAACACCGTCAGCGCCGCCAGTGAAATTAAGCCCGCGAAACGTGCCGACAAAAGTGATGATTACTGCGTATGAAACGCTTTTTAATAGCCCGGTGATAATATCCCGAAAAAAGAGAGTTACAACCAGCCGGTTAATAAAAGTGCCCGGTGAAAGATCAATATAGGTTATGCCAACAATAAAGCCTCCCAAAATACCGAACCCTAATGCCATAATAGACAGAAGCGGCAGGCAGACAACCATAGCCCACAGCTTGGGAACCACAATAAAACGGATTGGATTGAGTCCCATTGTCTTGATAGCGTCGAGTTCTTCTGTGAACTTCATGGTTGCTATCTCCGAAGCTATGGCTGAACCCGAACGTCCGCTGATAATTATTGCTGTCATGAGCGGAGCCATCTCCCTCGCCATTCCGAGGGCTAACATATCTACCACAAAAATTGAAGCTCCGAACGATTTCAGCGTATCGGCGCTCTGCAGAGCAGAAATCGCCCCCACCAGGAAAAGTATTGTCCCGACAATCG
>JABHYP010000154.1 GCA_018656855.1 Candidatus Latescibacterota bacterium
CGGCGGAAAAGAATATCAAGGATATTAAAAAACGAATCACAGGTTCTCAGGCGGTGACACTGATTGTTGGTCCGGAGGGGGATTTTACCGATGAGGAGCGTGACATGATATTAACCGGCGGCGCACTTCCCGTTTCTCTTGGAGGACTCACACTCAAATCGGAAACAGCGGCTATAGCTGCAACCGCTTTGGCTGTATGTGCAATGGAAAAAGAGTGCTGAAACTATCGTATTACCGGAATTATGCACGGTTTTTTGACAATTCCCGTTGAAAAGCCCCGCGGAAGCAAGGATTTTTCGGATGAAGAATTGCAGCATGTCTGAACGGGACGAAGTTCCGTGAGTTCTGCAATCCCCGAAAAATCATTAGCGAACGAGGGATATGGCTTTTCACAGGGCGTGTTTTCTTTGGTACTTTCTTTGTACGAGCAAAGAAAGTAAGGTTATCATATTTGATAAAAACTTATAAAAATACTCTTTTGGATTATACATAAATTCCGTTAAATAGTATTTTTTTTCCATTCTTTGCTTACCCAAATGTCGGGAGGAAGACACGAAGCGCAGCGAAGAAATCCGCATCCGTGCTTACTGCGAAAGATTTTAGGGATTTCATATCACCATAAGCTATTTGAATTTTAATCTGACACTATTGATATTAATACTTTGTTTATGCCTATGAAAAGGAGATATTGCCATGACCGACTGTATTTTCTGTAAGATAGCGGCAGGTGAAATTCCGACGGAAAAAATCTTTGAAGACGACAATGTTGTCGCGTTTCCTGACATTAATCCTGTTGCGCCGGTGCATGTGATCATTATTCCGAAACGCCATTTCGCCACAACGCTCGATATGTCAGATGAAGCACCGGAACTGTTTGGTTCACTGATGAAAGCCGCCTCTGACACAGCGCGAAAAAAAGGTATAGACGGGAGCGGTTTCAGGCTGATATTCAACACCAACGCTGATGGCGGTCAGGAGATATTTCATGTCCACATGCATCTTCTTGGCGGGGAGCCGATAGGTAGAATGAGAGAGCGGTAAATTAAAGCCCGCACATGCTCGTATATAAAGAGTTATATTTTCAGAGGGGATTGAGAAGAAAAACTATGCTCCCTTTATATTTTTTCGCCGTGTCCGATCCCGAAATAACGAAACCCGAGTTCTTTCATTTCGTCCGAATTATAGAGGTTTCGTCCGTCAAAAACTGCATGGGTTGCCATGAGGTTATGGACACGTTTCCAATCAGGTGACCGGTATTCCTTCCACTCAGTCATGATTATCAATCCATCAACTTTCTCAAGAGCGTCATAAGCATCCGTATGGTAGGTAATGGAGTCGTCGCCCAGAACGCTCCGGGCATTTGTAAGCGCCTCGGGGTCGTGGACTGAAAGAACCGCTCCCTCTCTGCTAAGTTTTTGGGCAGTTATGATAGCCGGCGCCTCGCGCACATCGTCCGTATCCGGCTTAAATGCCAGGCCCCATATCGCAAACTTTTTCCCGCTTATACTGTTGTTGAAAAACCGGAGTATCTTGTCTGCTATGACACTTTTCTGGAGACGGTTTACATCGTTAGCAGCGCTCACCACCCTCATCTCACTTTCCACCGATCTGCCCGTATGCATCAGCGCCGAAATATCCTTTGGAAAGCACGAACCGCCGTAACCGGCTCCGGCATACAGAAAATACTTGCCGATACGTCTGTCGCGGGACATCCCCCTGCGGATTTCCTCGATGTCGGCGCCCACTTTTTCTGCGAGGAGGGCTATTTCGTTGATAAATGAAATCCGTGTGGCAAGAATTGCATTTGAAGCATATTTGGTTAATTCAGACGACTCGATGGACATAACAATCACTCTGTCATCTGTTCTCAGGAACGGAGCGTACAGTCTGTGCATAATTTTCGCCGCTTGCTCAGAGTTTGTTCCGATTACCACACGGTCGGGTCCCATGAAGTCCGCAACCGCATTCCCTTCTTTGAGGAATTCGGGATTGTTCGCCATGTCAATCGTGGATTTTGTATTCCCCGTAAGGATTCCCTCAAGAATGATTTCTCTCACTTTCGCCGTGGTGCCGACCGGTATGGTCGATTTGGTGACGACTACGGTATATCCTTCAGCATACCGGCCAATATTTCTCGCCGAATCGAATACCTGCCGGAGGTCAGC
Organism: Candidatus Latescibacterota bacterium; assembly: GCA_018656855.1. GTDB lineage: Bacteria > Latescibacterota > Latescibacteria > Latescibacterales > Latescibacteraceae > JABHYP01. The sequence continues at coordinate 2,166 of JABHYP010000154.1, forward strand.
CGAGCCGTCACTCCCCTGTGGTGTGCCGACGCATATAAACACAACATCCGCCGAAACGATGGAATCAGCAGCATCCACTGAGAAATGAAGCCTTTTTTCGGCGGCATTGCGCTTGATAAGTGAAGCAAGTCCGCGTTCATACAAAGGCACGGTTCCGCTGCCCAACTGTGATATTTTTTCACTGTCGGTGTCAAAACAGGTAACCGTATTGCCCATCTCAGCGAAGCACGCACCTGTAACAAGACCCACATAACCTGTGCCGATAATGGTTATTTTCATGAAAATCTCCCCGCAGTTTAGCCGTACTGTTAAATAATAACAGAAATACTTTTCAACAAATACTGCATTTTTATCACTTTTTCATTGTTCTTTATTTTATATCGGTTCATATTTGAAACATGATACATTTTGTCTTGCAGGGATAGATTATAATCTGTCCCAGCAGTAATAAAGATGCCTGCTATTAATATGGTTTGTTTTTATTACCATAAGGAAAGGGTATTA
>JABHYP010000155.1 GCA_018656855.1 Candidatus Latescibacterota bacterium
GTGAAACTTGCGGAGAAGACTCCTGCTCCGGCTGCGAACATGCTGCTCCCATCGCAAGACCTGCCGATGCGGCTCCCGCTTTAAGCGCCCTACGCCTTGTCAGTTTATTTGTCATTTGAATACACTCCATTTAAACATTTTTCATCCGTTGCAAAAGGAGATATGTATTATTTGTAAATGGTAACGCCCACCTTTGCGGCTGTTTCCTCGATAAACTTCTTCGCCTGCGGATATTGTTCCCGTGAAAGAAATTCCAGAAGAAACGCTCTGGGATATTTGAGGCGGCTCAAACGCGTAAGATATGTTTCATAATCCATCGTTCCCGTGCCGGGAATAACCCACGAAAAAGCCGGCAGCATCACCTGATCCCATTGAACATCTTTAGCATGCGCATACATTATATCCTCGCCAAAAAGATCAAAGCATTCGTTGACAAGCTCGGTGGTGCGGTAATAGGTATTCGGGTTCAGCATGTTCTGAGGATCAAGTGTTACCTTTATGCGGGGGTCGCCGACATCCTCCCTAAGCCGCACATGCGCCCTGGGATTGTTGATATTGGTCGGATTGATGGCCTCAACAGCCAGATTGACCTTGCTTCCCGAAGTATCTCTGAGAATCTGCTTCATTGCTTCTACAGAAGCATCCCAGGCTTCTTTTGTCCAGTTGTCTTTGTGCGGAAGTGTGGGCCTTTCGGGATTACAACTCCCGGTATGAGTTACAATGAACGAAAGGTCGAGCCTGTCAGCAGTCTCAACCAGTTTGGCAACCTCCTTATTGATCCTCCTCCGCTCTGCCGGATCGGGATGAATATTGTTAATACAGCGATGCAGTGCATAAAATAAAACATCATGCTCTTTGCACGCTGCTTTCACCTCTCTTACCGCAGAATCTGGAGCATCTTTCCATTCCCCCCCTGCTTCTGCGGCAGTATATCCCAATTCACGTACTTTCTTAACCTTCTCGCCAATGCTTGTATCCTTGGAGTAATTAAGACCGTACGCAACACAACTGAGACGCACAGGCGTCGAGCCGGGAGCCAGGTCGCGTTTTACATCTTCGGGAGGGCTCCACGGAGTAAGAAAATCCTCTCCCCACGTTTTCGGCAGTGAATAAGCCTGAGCTTTAGATGAAACTGTTCCTAAAAGACCGCCTGTTGCGCCTGTTGCTGCCGCGATTGCTCGGCGTCGTGTCATATTTTTTGGCATTTGTGCAACCTCCGGTTTGATTTTATTCAAGATTTCAGAGTCCAAATTATGTAAATGCAGTATTTATAAAAAATGGTGAATAGTATTGAATAAATAATCCCCGTTACCATGTTAGTCAAGGACTTTATTCATGTTTCTTCATCCCAGCCCTGATTTTTTATAATGACAATTTGTTGTTTCTCTTGATATGAAGAATCTATACACATTCAAATAGCAATAACGTTTGAAATAAGAGTTTTTTGAATATAAATTTTATATAACAGGCTAATTGAACTATTATGTTTTAAATGTAAATAATGAAATTATTCGCTTTTCGTTATTTTAAGAAACGACAAGGGAGTTTAATATGAAAAAATGTGAAAAAATATTAATTTTTTTCTGGAGATAACATAAAAAAGCTATTATATTAAAAGTTTAATAAAAAAAATTGAGAATTATTGAAACTCTTAGATAAATCAATCGTCTGAATGTATAATTATAAACTTGTTTGGATTATCTTTAGTTATCCTGACTTTTTGATAAGAAATATTCATATTTCAATGATAGATTTTTACGACATCCACAAGGAGCAAACTGTATGATTAAAATCCAGAATCTAACAAAGTATTATGGTAACTTTCGTGCAGTAGACAACATTTCATTTGATGTGCGTGATGGAGAGATTCTAGGTTTTCTCGGTCCTAACGGTGCAGGTAAAACTACGACATTAAGAATGCTTACCTGTTTTATGCCGCCTACCGAGGGACAGATATTCTTCAATGATTTTACTGTCTACGATGACTCGTTGGAAATCCGGCGGATGGTTGGATATCTTCCGGAAAATGCCCCTTTATATGACTACATGAGTGTTAAGGAGTACCTTGATTATATTTGCGACCTTAGAGACATCGGAGGGGCAAAACGTACAGAACGTATGGATAAAATGGTTGAAATCTGCGGTCTTTCACCTGTGTTTGGAAGAAACATCGAGGAGCTTTCAAAGGGATATCGTCAGAGAGTCGGTATCGCTCAGGCAATGATTCACGAGCCTGATATACTCATTCTCGATGAGCCCACTGTCGGTCTTGATCCGAATCAGATTGTCGAAATCCGTAATCTGATCAAGGAAGTTGGTAAAGAAAAGACAGTTATCCTTTCCACTCATATTTTAAGTGAGGTCGATGCCACTTGTGACAGGGTTGTCATTATTTCCTCCGGTGAAATTGTTGCTGACGGCTCACCTGCAGCGCTTCGTGGAGAAATGGCCGGAGAATCGTATGTCAGCCTCGAATTAAAGGGGAATGTCTCTGGTGTCGAGGAAGCTTTTTCAGTTATTCCGGGAGTGGAGAAGATTACAGTATCTCCCGACAATGATGAAATTGCTACTAGAATAGGGATAAATGTAATGAAAGGCTATGATGTTCGTGAAAACGTATTCAAAACAACTGTTAATAAAGGCTGGACTATCTTTGAGATGCACCAGGAAAAGAAAAATCTTGAAGATGTATTCCGTCAACTCACACAATCACAGGAGGGCTGACATAGATGAATAAGGTGGTACCAATATTTCGGCGGGAAATATCCTCATATTTCTTTTCACCGGTGGCATATATTGTCATTTCAGTATTTCTTCTTATCGTCGGATGGTTCTTTTCCAGCGAACTTTTTCTTGCCAATGAAGCCTCATTGAGGAGTGTTTTCAGCTTCACTCCGTTTGTTTTTATTTTTTTTATTCCAGCAATAACAATGCGGCTTATGAGCGAGGAGCAAAAAAGCGGAACAATTGAACTATTGTTTACAATGCCCATCAGCGATATAGACATTGTGCTCGGGAAGTACCTTGCCGGTCTTGGATTGTTGATGGCGGCGCTGGCGTTTACATTCCCGTATGCGTTAACCGTGATGTTTTTCGGGGAACCGGATATGGGCATGTTAGTTTCAGGATACCTTGGACTGATTCTCATGGGAGCATCGTATGTTGCGATAGGAATGTTTGCTTCAACAGTCTCTAAAAACCAGGTAGTGTCGTTTATCATTGCTTTTTTTATCATTTTCTCTCTCTTCATGTTAAACAAGTTTCTCATACTTATACCTCCGCGACTTGTGCCGGTTTTTCAATACCTCAGCATAGATTATCATTTTGAAAATATCAGCCGCGGAGTCATTGATTCCCGTGATATCGTTTATTACCTGTCACTTATTGTTTTTATGCTGTCGCTGGCAAAGCTCTCACTTGAGAGCCGTAAATGGAGTTAAGGGGGGCTAAGCCATGAAAAAATTAAATACTTCAACTATTATTTCAATTGCCTTTATTGCCGGTATCCTTATAATGGTCAATGTCATCGGTATCCGGTATTTCTTAAGAGCGGATCTCACCAGTTCAAAGATGTACTCTCTTTCAAAGGCATCGAGAGATATCGTTGCCAATGTAGAGGATCAAGTACTTGTTAAGGCGTATTTTTCCCGAAATATTCCCGGCCAGTACGGGAGAGTAGAACGATACCTGCGTGATATGCTCGCTGATTATAAAGCGTATTCACATGGTCATTTTGATTATGAATTCATTGACCCTGGAAGTGAAGAGAAGCTTGAAGAGGAAGCCCAGAGTTTCAATATTCCTCCCATGCAGGCGCGATCCATGGCAAGCGACAAGATGGAAATTGTTAAAATATATATGGGACTTGTCTTTATATATGGCGATAGAAGAGAAACTATTCCCGTGGTCACCAGCTCTGCAAATCTAGAGTATGAAATTACCAGTCTCATCCACCGGCTTACAACGATAAGAAAACCCATTCTCGGCATTGCTTCGACAGGTACGGCGGAGCAATCAGCAAGCCTTCAGAATCTGCACGAACAGTTTGTCAGAATGTATGACATGCGGTCGATTGATTTAAATGAAACCATTGATTCGGCTATCGATGGAGTATTAGTGCTCGCTCCGAGACAGCCTTTTACCGAATGGCAGCTTTTCAATCTTGATCAGTATATTATCAACGGCGGAAAAGTGGGCATGTTCATGAGTTCCTACATAGCCGACCTGCAGAGAAGTATGCAGATTATGTTAAATAATCTCAATGTCAGCGAATTTTTAAATAATTACGGGATAGGGCTCGGAGAAGATGTGCTTATCGATGCCAATGCAGCAATGGTAACAATGCAAAGAAAGGAAGGATTATTTAACATCAGCATGCCGGTCCGTTTGTATTACCTTCCTTCTATAAATAATTTCAACAGCGAAAACGTTATTACCCGTGAGTTGCAGCAGGTACAAACCTACTTCCCCTCTTCGGTGGATACGACACTGGCCCGGGAAAAAGGATTTGAAATTGAAGGATTGATGTATACCTCTGAGGTTTCGGGACGCAAGACGGGGCGGGTTCTGATGATGGATCCCTCAACGCCGATGACCAAGGATGATTTTAATGATAAACACATCCCTATTGCAGCAATTGTTAAAGGCAGATTTACTTCTTATTTCAAAGAATCCGGGCCACCGAAAAAACCCGGTGGTGAGGAGGGTGAGGAAGAGGATTACAATGGGCCGTTTATAACCGATGCTGAAAGCGAAAACAGACTTTTGCTCGTGGGCGATGGATTTATGGCTCTAGACCAGTACGCGCAAAATCCGCAAGACCTGGTATTTATCCAGAATACGGCGGACTGGCTCCTTCAGTCCGAAGATTTGATTACTATCCGTTCAAAACAAATTCCCATGAGGCCGTTACGTTGGATGGAGGGTGATATTCCCCAGGTCGTGATAAGTCTCACAAAATGGGGGAACCGTTTCGGACCTGTGATTATTGTAATAATATTTGGAATTGTGCTCTGGCAGATACGCCGGGTACGTAATAAAGCGCTCATGGCAAGCAAATAAAAGGGAGGTCATGTAATGAAAAACAAAACGCCGCTTATTCTTGGGAGTATCTTTATTCTTCTTGTTATTGTTTTTCTTATAACTTCATACAATCCTCCTGATAAATCTAAAGGCGCGACACAATTATTTGATGGTGATAAACCCACAATTGATAAAATTGAACTAATGAGCATGAGAAACGGGCATATTGTTGTGGAGAAAATAAACGACGTCTGGGACATCACCGTACCTTTCAAGTACAAGGCGAGCGATATTGATGTTA
>JABHYP010000156.1 GCA_018656855.1 Candidatus Latescibacterota bacterium
AGGTGGGGCTTATTGAACCCATTTTTACCCCGTGAGACTCAAGCTCCTCATTTACACGCCGCGCGGTTTCAAAATCGCCGGACACTCCGTCATCGGAAAAGAACCACAGTATATGCTGTCCGACAGTTGGTGTCGAACGGGTAAGTTGATGAATCATTCCGGTATCTTCGGCGATTTCTTCAGTTGTGCGTGCTGCGCCGCCGGAACCGCCTCCTTCGAACCGGCCTCCACCTCCGAACCCGGTCCAGACCTGCCAGCCAGGAATCTCGACAGTGAAACGCATCGTGCAGTCAACAGCCCGCTCTACAGCATCTTCTCCGAAAGATGCCTTCAGATAGTCCAATCCTCTGTTCCTTACTGTGTCAAAATGATGAGACATCGCTTTTTACCTCATGCTTTAATAGTTATACAACCGGCAATATTTTCTATTCAGATTTTCAGGACTATTAAGCTTCCGACTCTTTTTTTATTTCCTCCATAAACCGCTCACGATAACGGTTCAGTTTTCGTTTTATTTCAACGCTGAAAGGTTTTAGTTTGCGGTATTTGACGTCAAGACCGCTTACATCGACATCGTAAGGATGAACACTTAGGTATGCCGCCTTTCCCGTAATTGCCGCACCTAATGATGTTGTTTCGCTGACATCATGGCCGTCGCTGTCAATAAGTGAATAAACGTTTCTTCCGGTAAGTGTTACAATCAATCTGCCGAAATAAGGATCTCTGGAACCGCCAGCGGTCAGCACTATCGGAAAATCCGTGTTTTTCGCTATGGCATCTATCTGGCAAACGGTAGTGATAGCGGTTGTCAGGTTGGTGATGATAAACGCTTTTTGAGGATCACTGAAAAAGACATGCTCGTTAATTATTTTGCCCTTAATCTGCGGAAACGGCCCTGTCAGATGGTTCAACGGATTAATGTTGGGCAGGACGAAACAGTCCGCAGCGTTCGCTGTTTCTTCCAGCAGCCGCTCATTACACTCACCGCCAAAACGGTATCCACGATCATCCATAAGTCCTTTTATATGCCTGAAATCATTGTCGCCACCGTAACGCGCGGTAACCACGGGATAGCCATCAACAGTTCCCTGAACAATGATATCACGCCTGTAACCATCCTGGGGGAGTTCAACCTTACCACCGATCTGAGCGACCAATGTCCAGCTTCCGGCATCAACATGTATAACCGGCATACCAGCCCTGTCCTTGAAGGCATGGTAAAAAGTCGAGAGCACCGGTATATGTGAAAGGCATGTATCATGGCCGCCCGGAATAACCAGCGGATCTCTGTTAAGTCCGAGAGAAAGAGCCTGTTCATGCGGCATTTTCCCGATCGGTTTGAACACCGGGTAAGATTCATGGGGCACAAGTTCACTAAACGACATGATTTTTCTGCTGAGTGACCCCGGCGTGCCCGGCGGTTCTGTGATATTCCGTGCGCCGGTATGACACATCCAGTAGCTGTGCTCGTTACCCGCAACTATAACCGCACCGATGTAATCATTGCCTAGAAAATGTCCCGATAGCAGGATACCGAATGTCCCGAAGCACCGTGCTCTGCCAAGCACCTCAGGCCGCACCATTTCTTCGAAGAGAAAGCGTTTTATCAGGGTTAAACTACCCGGAAAATCTCTGACAGATCCTGTTTCGAGGAAAAAGTCCTGTTCGCTTCCGGCAAGAATTTTAAACGCGTTTTCCACCATTTCCGGATAGTCCTGGGTATAAGCAAGGATCAATTCTTCGCCGGGAACCTCGACAAACGAGTTGTCCGAACCGACAAGTCCTCCCGAAGCTCCGCGAGCAACCGGGGCTACAGCGTTAACTGTTTTATACATGTCCGGCAGTTCACGAATGACACTGTCAAACCATGAACATTCCTTGCCGATACAGTTATACTTCAACCCGTCAACCTCTGTAACCGGAGTTTCTGTCACACGTGAAAAAACCGTGGTTAGCGAATCAAAATCGAACACCTCGAGCTTGATGTTAGTAGCGCCGTCAACAGGAACAATAATCGTTTCCATTTCCCATTACCTTTACACAATATTATCAAAGAATAATCCGATTAACTGTACTTAATGCTTTTTTAAAAATGTCTGAAGGTTCAAACAGTCGATTATATATCCTCATGGGATTTATTCTTCTTCATTACGAAAGGAGCCATAACGAACCATATCACCATACCGGCAAACATCAATTGTGTATGGAGCCTCCATGCCAGACTGCCGTAAAACACAAAAATAGACGGTATAACCGTTAAACCCAATCCTGTCAGAGCCAAAATTATTGCGACTTTTCTCATCTCAGACCTCCGAACTATTTATCTGCAGCCGTTTACTTTTCTGTACAAGAGCGCTCAAGGCTACATAAAGGATAATTGCTATAAACCATCCGGGAAGCCCCTTGAAGAAAATTTCAACCGGTATCAGGAAACAAATTACAAGGGTTGCAATCCAAGTAATTCCGGCGGGCCAACTGAACAATATACCGTTAGCCTCGGAATAGTAACTCTCAAATCCTAATTTCGGCAAAAGCCAGAAATCGGCAAAAATTTCCGCACCCATAGGCATCAGAATCAAACCGTATAACGCAACAAAATCAAGAAGTTTCATTACAAGGGCCGGAAAACACGCGGCTATAGTCGTAACAAGCCCGGCAACAAGTGTAACCTTCCATCGTTTCCAGTCAGGTGTAGCGACCTGAAATGCAAGGCCGGCGCGATACAGTGTCGGATTGGCAGTCGTCCACCCGGCGATGACAACGCACGCAGCTCCGGCTACACCAGCTCCCATGTAGGCTATCGGTCCGGGGGCTATTTCCCCGTTTGCCGCAGCGCAGAGAATACCAGAACACACCCACGCCACATAATGACCGAGAAACATCCCGAATGCGCTCGCAAATCCATAGTGCCATTTACGTGCATAACGGAAAATCGACATATCCGCCATGCCGATGTGCATCGCCATATTACAGAACCATGCAAAAAAAGTTATATGCCAGAAAGTGAATTTTGACTGCCCCTCGAGCGGAATACCGGTCCATATTTTCTCGTTGGCAACTCTCCAGAAATCGCCTATAGAAGTGCAGCCGAGCCGTGGAAGAACAGCTAGCCCTGCGGCGACAAATACCAGAAACATCCATGGAGAGCATATTTTGGCAAATACGGATAATTTTTCAAATCCGAGAATTGCGAGACTTGTAACCACAGCGCCGACAAGAAAGACAACTACCACCCAGCTTACACTGTTTGGCAGCATATCATTCAGTCCCGGCATGGGCATTCTGAACGGAAGCCCGACAGCGGTTGCAGCCACAGCGATCATTGCTCCGGCGAGAAAACAGAACATAAGCGCGTTCACTATGCTGTAGATTACAGTGAGATATGGACCGCAGATTCTGCGAAGCTGCCAGTAGAGGGTCAGGCGTGTCCTGACAGAAATCGGAGCACACAAAAACGCCCAACTGCATACGGCAAGGATATTACCCACTAAGAGTCCGAGGAACAGGTCCGGAGCCGATACCCCATGAGCGACAAACAATGGTCCTATGACAAATTCAGTTCCTGCGACATGCTCTCCGGAATACATGCCGATAAAATTCCCGATTCCCTGAAGCTTTCCTTCAGCAACCGGTTCGCGGTCGAATTCGTACAATGCATCGAGCCGCTCGGTGATATGTGACTTTTTTAATGTGCTCATAATCCACCCTTCGCTATTATTGCCTTTGCTTATATATTTTACAGAATTGAGACTGCCGGGAATCAGTTTCACTACTAAACAGTTCTATTTTAATTGAATTGACAGTTTTTTGCAATAGAAGAAATATTGTTTAGCCCGGAGCTCGTTGTCATATTTCATAGTTGCGCATTGAGAATACATTATTTACTTCTTACCCTTATGCTTTTGTCTCTTTTACCTTCACCATGAATACATTCAGAGTAAACACAGCGATTTGCCCCTACATTTTATACTTTACACTTTGTGCTTCTGTGCCTTTGTGCCTCGTTTTTATATTTCATCATTCGAAGCACCGCCCCAAAAAGTCATAAGAGTTATTAAAATTCGTAGTTCAGATGCAACTTTGCAATTTATTTATTCCTTTTTTAAGTTTTTTTGCATATTTTAAGTATAGATGGCGGTAAATAAATCATTATCTCATACATAAATAAATACAGGGATTCCTCTGTACTGTCGTCGCGTTTCAAAAAAAATGAAATTAAGGAATTTTTTCAGGATTTTAACCCGAACAAATAGTAAATTGTTTTGCAGAGTGCGCTGAGATAATAATGGCAAATGATTTTTCCGGTAAAAAATATTGATTTAAGCTTTTTCAATTATATTTATCGTTTTCCTCTGTGTACTCTGCGTTCTCTAGTAGTGAAGAAATTTTTATGAACAATCAGGATTAAATTGTAGAACACAGACCTTTAAAGTAAATACCTTCATGGCGAGTTAACTGTAATGGACGATACACACTTTCCTATTCATCCGCAGATTTTAAGAATCGATACTAAAGTACCTTTTAGTATTTACGAAAAAGTCGGTGATGAAGGATATGAGGATTTCTATAACGCAGGTGACGAGTATACAGCTTCTGTTCATGGTAAACTATATAATAAATCCATTTCCAAATTGCATGTAAATAATAATGAAAAATTAACCTATATCAGATATTTGGAAGATAATTTTGACATAATATTCAATGATCCGTTTTTGGATGTGCAAAATAAAGTAAAGATTTCTCATGAATTACTTACCTCGAGTGCATTCTTTCTTTTAAAAAATCCTGATTTTGACAAGATTATCAGATATAAAAAAGTAGTTCGAATACTTGCTAATTTTGTCTTTAGCAACGATGATGCAATTAATCACCTTCTCTCATTGACAACCAGGAGCGCTCAAAAATATAATCATATTGTTAATGTCGGAATTTATGGCATGGGTCTCGCTAAAGAGATATTCACAGATCCAAGTAGTCATAATATAGCTGAAGTTGCCGCCGGTTTTTTCCTGCATGATATTGGATTCTATGCTGTTCCGAAACATATACAGGAAAAGAAAAGCTCGCTGAGCGATAGTGACTGGCAATTTATTAAAAAACATCCTGAAGAAGGGTGTAAAATTCTTGAGAAATACTATTGCCTGACTGAAGAAACAGAGAAAATTATTCTACAGCATCATGAACGTCATAACGGCAGCGGTTACCCGAAAGGTTTGAAAGGAGATCAAATCCACACATATAGTAAAATCTGTTCTATCGCTGATTTCTTTGATTCACTTACCTCCAACCGCCCTTTCAGAAGCGCTCAAAAAGCATTTGATGCTTTAAAAATAATGCGGCATGAAATGAAAAACGAATTCGATCCTAAATTTTTTGCTCGGTTTGTCCTGCTATTCAGTAAACAGTTAAAAAAATAATTTATTAGCCTGCGTTACCCACCTGAAATACAATTCAATTAATGACATAACATAATGCAAAGTAATAGCATATTATAATAATTGCTATATAAATAATTAAGAAAAAGAAGTAGGAATAAAAGAAAAACACAGCAGGGTGTTATTATGTAACCAATTGAAAAACCAGATGGTTATACAGATATATATAATGTTGTCATTAGTTAATTTTACTTCTTTATTTACATTGTTTGAAAAAGTAAATAAAAAATAGTATTTTAAAAAATATTGATTTTCCTGAAACAATTATATATTTTTATGGGAGATTTGATAAAAAAGCGCTACATTTCTTAATATTAATTCTGAAAATATAATGTTCTAAATAAAAAACTCTTATACAAAAAATTATGTCAATTGATTTTATTGAAAATGTGAAACGTAGTGTTTCCACAAGTCTTCCCACAGCCTCAAGTATTGTAGGGGAAGTGATAAAAACTATCTATGATACGTCAACTAATGCAAGTGATCTGGCTTCTGTAATTGAACGCGACCCACCTCTGACTGCAAAAATACTCAAAGTTGCTAACTCTGCTTATTTCGGAGCGACCACTGAAATAAATTCATTAACAAGAGCGATAGTTGTACTCGGATTTGATACCATTAAGGAACTGGTGACTACAATGACAGTTGTTCAGGGCCTTTTTAGTCCGGGACTTGATTACGGTATAAACCGCGTTGGGCTCTGGCAGCATTCCGTGGGAACTGCAAAAGCGGCACAATTAATTTCCACTCAGACAAACATTGAAAGGCCGGAAATTGCTTATACAGTTGGCCTTCTCCATGATATCGGCAAAATATTACTTGCCCTTTCTTTCCCAGATCATTACAGAGAAGTAATTAAATTGGCACAGTTGAAACAATGCAGAATAATCCTTGCTGAGCAAAAACTGCTGAATACAGACCACTGTATGATAGGGAAAATAATTTGCGATATGTGGGGTTTGCCGGAAAATATAGGGTCCGCAATTCTTTTCCATCATGACCTTAAGCAGTCCCCTAAGAGCAGCCTGAAAATCGCTCAACTCATTCACCTTGGCGATGTTTTTTGCCGCAAGGCGCAGATTGGCGATCCCGGCGATGAGGTTATTCCCGATCCTTCGAATGCTGCCCTTTCCCTTCTCGGTAATAAGCCTGATAAAATAAAGGAAAATTACGCAAAAATTTATGAAGATTTCATTTTAGTAAAGGATGATATTGACGTATTCTTTTCAGGATTGAGCTGAAAAACCCGCCGAAGAAAAGTACTCCATCTTATCTTCAATATGAATCATCCGTTTTTTATAAATTGTAAATTCAGGTCACACTTCTTCTAAACACATTGCAATATGCATCTTGATGCATAAGCAATTTCACTCAATAAAGTAAACTACTAAATTTTTACATGACATTCATTGTGAAATAATTTATTCGAAAATCGTAACCCGTAATAATGAGGTCTATATGAAAATCGCCGTGATTTATCATTCAGTTTCAGGAAACACAAAAAAGCAGGCTGAACTTGTCGAACAAGGCGCACAGTCAGTATCGGGGATAGAGGTAAAAACCATGTCCATTGAAAATCCCGATAATGAGTGGATTGAAAATTCAACTGCCGTTATTTTCGGCTGCCCCACATATGAGGGATCATGCAGCTGGCAGATGAAAAAGTTCCTTGATACACCCGAGGCTAATTTCGAGGGTAAACTTGCAGGCTTTTTCGCATCTCAGAACTGGCCGGGGGGCGGAGGTGCTGATTTTGCAGAGATGACCATGATAGCTGCAGCGCTCGTAATGGGTATGGTCGTCTATTCCGGAGGTGTTTCAATGGGATATCCGCCTATACACTTCGGAGCTGTCTCACATAAAGCTCCGGCTTCTGATATTGATCGCGAGCGCGCACGTAAACTTGGTGAAAATATCGCAACGAAGGCTAATGAACTTTTCGCACGGGAATAATAAACGTAGTAATTACCGCTATAAAGGTATTATGAAGTAAAAAACTATCGAAGGAGAAGCATTTTTCCTGAAGCGACACTGCTGCCAGCGATAATGCGGTAGATATAAAGACCTGATGCTAGCTTTCTCCCCGTGTCAGAGGTTGAATTCCATACAACATTATTCTTTCCGGCCGGGAATCTCTTTTCCGCAATCGTTTTTACAAGCTGACCGGATATGGAATAAACCGATATGGAGACGTTTGATGCTTTCGGGAGCTCAAAGGTAATGGTTGTTATGGCATTAAAAGGATTAGGATGATTTACTGTACTGATGAGCGGTTCCGGTCTGTACTCATTGTGTGAAACGCCCATCGTTTGAGGTCTGTACTCAAAGAGCCCGAAAAATTCTTCTCTCTCGCTGTCGAAAACGTTCAGCGCCACACGCCCGTCGATTGAGGTTGAGATAGCATCGGAAGCATAGTCGGACAATTCAGGGATACTGTTCCATACACCGTTCTCAAAATATCCGGTATTACCATGACCTGACGACCATATCTTTCCCTGTTCATCTATATATACAAACCTTCCATTGTCGAGTTCGACGACATCAACAAATCTATTTAATTCCTTGTCCCAGTAAGCAAGACTAACCTGAGAGGCAGCCCAGATCATTAAGTTATCATCCACTGCGAAATCGTTTATAAGACTGTTACTTCCGGTTACTGTTTCCCATATATCTCCATCAAATGAAATAATATCACCGCTTAATAACTGCATATACAAGTATTCTTCGTCAACTAAGCTGAGATTATAAACCGGTATATCTTTATCCTCGTCAAAAGGAATATGTAACGTATAGTCATCCTCGGCATGCTCTATAAGTCCATAGTATGAAGCTATCCACATGGTTTCATCTTCTTCAAAAAGCATATCATATTGATTATAAACGAAAACCGAATCTATCTTTTCCCAGGAATAATTATAATATTGTTTATAACCACCGTCGGTTAATGCCATGATTTCGCCGTCAGGCATCTTCGCAAACTGATAGACATTCAAAAGCTCAGTATTACCAAATTTAGTATCGTTCTGCCATTCAGAACCTATGCGGATGCTTAGCCCTTTATCTTCCCTTTCACCCGGCGGAATACCACGTAAACCATGACCGCAAAGCAGATCGCCATTTTCGGTATAGACATGGCATGTCACAACATCCGAAGCAAGATCAAAACCGGATTCATATAGCTTCCACTTGTCTTCTATATACCGATAAACATTTTGATCATCAAATGTCCACACAATAGAATCAGGTGTAACAGTAAGAAATTGAGGGCTGTATGTCGTACCGCTTTCTAATACGAATACCTGTTCCCACTTTTTCGAATCATTAAGTTTATATAACATCTTATTTCCATAG